>NZ_QWKG01000008.1 GCF_009911595.1 Colidextribacter sp. OB.20 | reverse complement strand
AAAGCACCCCCTTCCACACTCTTTTTTCTCTGAATTTTTCCTTATTTCCCTCTTGACTTCATACCACTGGACTCCTTCGCTGAACGTTTGCTATATTATAGCAAAGCTGAGAGGGAAGAGCAAGCGGAGGGCGGTCCGGGGCTTGGCAAATTGATTGCAAGGGTTTTTGGCAAAACCCTTGCAATCAGCCTCTCATTCCGCTATAATAGCATGGAATTACGGTCGATTCGGTCCGCAGGGCCAAACGATACAGGAGAGTGTTTGCTTTGAAGTACGATTTTACCGCCATCGAGAAGAAGTGGCAGACCAGGTGGAAGGACGAAAAGACTTTCGCCTGCGTCAACGGTGATACCAGCAGGCCCAAGCTTTACGCGCTGGTGGAGTTCCCCTACCCCTCCGGGGCGGGGCTGCATGTGGGCCACCCCCGGCCCTATACCGCCATGGACGTGATTGCCCGCAAGCGTCGGATGGACGGCTATAACGTCCTGCTGCCCATCGGCTACGACGCCTTCGGCCTGCCCACCGAGAACTTCGCCATCAAGAACCACATCCACCCCGCCGTTATTACCAAGCAGAACATTGAGAACTTTACCCGGCAGCTGCACATGCTGGGCTACTCCTTCGACTGGGACCGGGTGGTGGACACCACCGACCCCAGCTACTACAAGTGGACCCAGTGGATCTTCCTCCAGCTGTACAAGCACGGCCTGGCCTACAAGACAACCATGCCGGTGAACTGGTGCACCTCCTGCAAGTGCGTCCTGGCCAACGAGGAGGTCGTCGAGGGGGTCTGCGAGCGGTGCGGCGCGCCTGTGGTCCGCAAGGAGAAGTCCCAGTGGATGCTGAAGATCACCGCCTACGCCCAGAAGCTGATTGACGGGCTGGATACTGTGGACTTCATCGACCGGGTCAAGACCCAGCAGCGCAACTGGATTGGCCGGTCCACCGGCGCGGAGGTCACCTTCAAGGCCACCACCGGGGATGACATCGTGGTCTTTACCACCCGGCCTGACACCCTCTTTGGAGCTACCTATATGGTCATCTCCCCGGAGCACCGCTTCGTGAAGGAGTGGAAGGACAGGCTGTCCAACTGGGACGAGGTTGCCGCCTATGTGGAGGCTGCGGGCAAGAAGTCCGACTTCGAGCGCACCGAGCTGTCCGCCGACAAGGAGAAAACCGGCATCATGCTCCAGGGGGTGGCGGCGGTCAACCCGGTGAACGGCCGGGAGATCCCCATCTTCATCTCTGACTACGTCCTGGCCTCCTACGGCACCGGGGCCATCATGGCCGTCCCCGCCCACGACACCCGCGACTGGGCCTTCGCCAAGAAGTTCGGCTGTGAGATCATTGAGGTGGTCTCCGGCGGTGAGGACGTGCAGAAGGAGGCCTTCACCGCCAAGGACGACACCGGCATCATGGTCAACTCCGACTTCCTCAATGGGCTCACCGTGAAGGACGCCATCCCTGTCATCACGAAATGGCTGGAGGAGAAGGGCATCGGCCACGAGCAGGTAAACTACAAGCTCCGGGACTGGGTGTTCTCCCGCCAGCGGTACTGGGGCGAGCCCATCCCCATGGTGTGGTGCGACAAGTGCGGCTGGGTGCCCCTGCCTGAGGACCAGCTGCCCCTGTTGCTGCCCGAGGTGGAGAGCTACGAGCCCACCGACAACGGCGAGTCTCCCATCGCCAAGATGACCGACTGGGTGAGCACCACCTGCCCCTGCTGCGGCGCGCCCGCCAAGCGGGAGACCGACACCATGCCCCAGTGGGCCGGGTCCAGCTGGTACTTCCTGAGGTATATGGACCCCCACAACGACAAGGCACTGGCCTCCAAGGAGGCACTGGACTACTGGGGCCAGGTGGACTGGTACAACGGCGGCATGGAGCACACCACCCTCCACCTGCTCTACTCCCGGTTCTGGAACAACTTCCTCCACGACATAGGGGTCATCCCCCACGCCGAGCCCTACGCCAAGCGCACCAGCCACGGCATGATTCTGGGCAAAAACCCCCACTATGTGGGCAATGTGGAGTCTGAGGAGGAGAAGCAGGCCCTCATTGACAAGTACGGCAATCAGGCCCTGCGGCCCTCGGTGAAGATGTCCAAGTCCCTGGGCAACGTGGTCAACCCCGACGACGTAATCCGGGACTACGGCGCGGACACCATGCGCCTGTATATCATGTTCATCGGCGACTTTGAGAAGACCGCTACCTGGTCGGACGAGTCGGTCCGGGGGTGCAAGAAGTTCCTGGACCGGGTGTGGAATTTGAGCGAGAAGCTCAAGGATGGGGCGGATATCTCCCCGGAGAATGAGCAGGCCATCCACAAGGCCATTAAAAAGGTGTCTGATGACATCGAGGCCATGAAGTTCAATACCGCCATCGCCGCGCTCATGTCTCTGGTCAACGACTTCTACGCCAAGGGCGCCACCTGGGGCGACTATAAGCAGCTGCTGCTCATGCTGTCCCCCTTCGCCCCCCACCTGTGCGAGGAGCTGTGGGAGCTGAACGGCTACGGCGGGCAGGTGTGCCTGCAGAAGTGGCCCGAGTATGACGAGAGCAAGACCGTCTCCGCCACCGTCCGGATGGCCGTCCAGGTGAGTGGCAAGGTGAAGGCCAATATTGTGGTGGACGCCGGCGCCGCCGACGAGGAGGTGGTAGCCGCCGCCCTGGCCGAGCCCAAGATCGCCAAGCTGGCCGGGGGGATGACCCTGGTCAAGTCCATTGTGGTCAAGGGCAAGCTGGTCAGCCTGATTTTCAAGCCCCAGGCGTGATATAAAATGAAAGCGTCAGGGCGGTGGATATCACCGTCCTGGCGCTTTATCAACGCGGTTTTTCTTGACCTTGCAGTCCGAACGTGGTATTTTTATATGTGTACTGTCCGATACAGGCGAGGCGGCTCAGCTACACCACCCGAAAGGGGGTGAGCGTATGCCGGTTACGGTGACATTCCATATTTTCGGTTTAACCGTGACGATACGTATTAAACGCTGAAAACCGCCACCCAGGACCGGTGACGGTTTTCATTAAAACCTAAAAACCAAACGGGCTGAACCGTCTTGTGGACAGTGCCCTTTATCATTAATATACCACTGCCTTGATGTTTTGTCAAGTTGCTTCTGCTGTTTTGGGAGGCTTCACTATGATTGTTTACTCGGTGCTGATGTTTGTCATAGCGGCTTTGTTCTTTGGAATAGCGGTTTCTATATATAGGGGAAACATAAATTTGATTCATTCTTATCATCAAAAGCACGTGAAAGAAACGGATCGGAAAGACTATGGGAGATCATTTTCAAAAGGATTGTTTGTGCTTGCCGCTTCGCTGATTTTGAGTGGAGTGGCTGCCTTATTTGGAGAGACTGTGCCTGTTGTGATGATTTCAATCGGCGTTTTGCTGGTTGGAATGATAATAGCCTTCATTGTTATCGCAAGAACCCAAAAGGAATTTAATGGAGGGTTCTAAGATTCACAGCCTGTTTACAAATCCACTCTTGACATTTGCGATGGAAGGCAATATAATAGCAATGTTAAAGCCATAAAAATGGCCCTTACGTGAGCGGGAACACCCCGCCGCGCGCGGAGGGAGGGAAATATAAATGTCGGAAGTCCGAGTGAGAGAAAACGAGTCTCTGGAGAGCGCCCTGAAGCGCTTCAAGCGCAGCTGCGCCAAGTCCGGAGTGCTGGCCGAGGTCCGCAAGCGTGAGCACTACGAGAGCCCCAGCGTCAAGCGCCGCAAGAAGTCTGAGGCCGCCCGCAAGAACCGCAAGAAGTTCTACTAAGCAAGCTGAACCCCCGAAGCTCTGGCTTCGGGGGATTTTCATGGAAAGAGGTTTTTAAGATGGAGCAGAGAGAAAAAACAATCAGGCTTTGGTTTGACATGTGGCTGCAAAAGAAGGACCTGGGCCTGGAGCGCATTTTTGCGGAGGACGCCGTGTATATTGAGAGCTGGGGCCCCGAGTACCGGGGCGCGGCGAAGATTAAGATCTGGTTCGAGGAGTGGAATACCAGAGGGACGGTCCTGCAATGGGACATCAAGCAGTTTTTCCACAAGGATGGCCAGACGGTGGTGGAGTGGTACTTCCGCAACCGGATGGACGACGGCAGGGTGGAGGCTTTTGACGGCGTGTCGCTGGTGAAGTGGACCCGGGACGGGAAAATAGCCCTTTTGCAGGAGTTCGGCTGCAACGAGAGCCGCTATGACCCCTACCAGAACGGAAATACCCCCCAATTCCGGGACGGGCAGGCGATGTGGTTTTAGATTTGGAAAACCGGGAGCGGACCGCTCCCGGTTTGCTGCTTTGCTTACGCCCAGGGCAGCCAGCCGCGGCCGCTGCGGGTGTTCATCACATCCATGGCCCCGTCCAGCATCTGGGCGGCGTCGGCCATGGTGAGGCTGTCGGCCAGCTGGACGGCCCCGGCTGTCTCCGCCCGGAGGATGCCGGAGGCGGACAGATTGGCCGCCGCCTGGGCGGCCCAGTGGCCGCTGTCAGGGGCGAATACGGCCACAGGCACGTCGGTGATGTCCAGGAGGTTGTCCAGCATCACTGCGGCCTCCGCCCGGGAGATGGAATCCCCGGCGCCAAAGACGGGGGCGCCGCTCTCATCCTTGAAGCCTTGGACCACCCCGGCCTTCAGGGCGGCGGAGACGGCACCCTTGGCCCAGGTGGGGATGGCCTCGTCGTCGGAGAAGCCGGTGAGGCTGATCCCCTCCAGGTCCTCCAGCCCGGCCACCGACATGGCCATGGTGAGGAACTGGGCCCGGGTGACGGACTGGTCCGGGTCGAAGAAATACCGGCCGTTCACGTACCGGCCCACATAGACCCCCTGCTCCGCCAGACGGATGGCGGCCTTTCCGGCGGGGTGGCCCTCCAGATCGGCGTAGGTCACCTTGGTGTCGGGCTTGTCGATGCGCAGGGACACCCTTGCCTCAGGGGAGGTGTTGCCCGCCGGGTCCACGGCCACATAGGTGAAGGAGTCCTTGCCCGTCTTGTTCTCATAGGGGGTGTAGACGAACTGCCCGCCCTCCTCCAGGGTCACAGCTCCGCGGGCGGGGGTGGAGGTGAGCTGGTAGGTGAGGGCGTCCCCCTCGCTGTCCACCGCGTCAAAGTAGCCGGTGACGGCCACATTTTTATAGGTGGTCAGCTCCATATTCCGGGCCACGGGCGGGGTGTTCTCCCGGGTGAGGAGGTGGAGGGTTACAGTGGTCTGCCGCTCACTCTCTCCGGAGGAGAAGGTGGGGGTAAAGGTCATGGCGGCGGTGGTCACGGTGGGGGCCTGGGTGCTTTGGAACCGCAGGCCGGACAGGGCGGTGGCGTCCACATAGGCACCGGGCTGGACCACCTGGTCCCCCACGCACAGGGTCCCCGCCCCCGGGGCGGGGAGCGTGTCGATGGTGATGCCGCTCAGCGCGGTCTTGCTGTCGGGCATGACGTTGAAGTCCGCCAGGTCAAAGGTGATGACCGAGCCGATCAGGCCGTTTTTGGAGAAATCCGCCACATAGGGGTCGTCCGCCTTCTTGTTCCAGAAAAAGGCGGAGGCGGGGAGGGACATCGCCAGGGCCAGGGCCAGAATCAGCATGGGAGCCAGCCCCCGGCGAAGGGAAGCGCTGCGTTTCATAGGAATACCTCCTCATAAATTGGATGTATCCCTATTGTTTTGCCGTTTTTAGAAAATTATGCGGGGAGAAATATTTATAGAGCAGTGATTGGCTCCGGTCTGGAACAGGGCGGGGATTACCCGCCTGCTCCAACAGGGCGCGCTGCGTGATGCTCCGGGCGGATGATATCTGCCCCTACAGGGGGGCGTATGTATCTCCGTCCGTCAGCGACATGACGGACACCTCAAAGGCGGTGCGCTCCAGGAGCGCGCCGTCCACCTCCTTGGTGTAGATCCGGCTCTGGAGCCTGCCCTCCAGGCTGAGCTGATCCCCCACACTCATCTCGCCGCAGCGGTAGGCCAGGCTGCCCCAGGCGATGCAGGGCAGGTAGTCCGCCCGGCCGTACCGGCGGTTGACGGCCAGAATCATGTCGCAGATGGTTCGGCCCAGGGGGGTGGACCGGAGGGCGGGGGGTTTGCACAGAGTCCCGGACAGCTCCAGCCGGTTCTCGTCCTCCCCCTCCGACAGGCTCAGCTCCCGGGCAAAGACGCTAACCACCAGCCGGCTGCCCACGCCGCTGCGGTTGTTGAAGGTGCGCACCTCCCCCCGGACGGCCAGGGGGTCCCCCGGCTCCAGGCTCAGATGGGCCAGCTGCTCCCGGCTGGCGGAGACGTTCAGCCGGTCCTCCGCCCCGGACAGCCGGCGCACCGCCAGCGGGAGGGTCAGGTACTCCACCCCGTGGTTGGTGTGGGAAAGCGCAGGGGAGGCGGCCAGCCGCCCCCGGAGAAAAATGCGGTTGATGTTGGTCTGCATGGAAGCAACAACTCCTTGTCTTATCCTGTGTCGCTTCCATCCTATGCGCGGCGGGGGGTGGGTATGTCCGAAAAAAGCGGGGCAGCTTGACAGTGCCAGCCCCTCCGGCTACAATGAAGGGGCGGGGATAAAAACACAGGGCGGTTGGTAGTCCGCCCGCGGGCCGCGCTCCCGTCAGTAGCCTTCCCTCCCAGGGTCGTCCCTTCCCCGACGCGGAATTTATGGGAGGAACTGAATATGGACCGAAATGTTTGCAGCTTCACTGTGCTGTTCCAGCCCCCCTTCTGGGTGGGTGTGGCGGAGCGGTGGGAGGCGGAGGGCTATTCGGCGGCCAGGGTGGTCTTTGGCGCTGAGCCCACCGACGCCCAGCTCTACGAATGGCTTTTGCGGGAGTGGCACAGGCTGGATTTCAGTCCGGCGGCGAAGGGGGAGCGCCAGGTCAAGGAGCGGAAAAACCCCAAGCGTGCCCTGCGGGAGGCCCGGGCGGCCACCCGGAGACAGGGCGTCAGCACCTGGGCCCAGGAGGCCCTCAGCCGTCAGCGGGAGCAGGAGGGACTGGAACGCCAATCCCAAAACCGCCAGAGACAGCGGGAAGAGGAGGAGCGGAAGTATCTCCTGCGTCAACAGAAAAAGCGCGAAAAAAAGCGGGGCAGGTAAAAACCTGTCCCGCTTTTGGTTAAGGGAGGACTGTTCAGAGATTACTTGCTGGTGCCGTGGAGAATGGGGGAGAGGGGCTTGTAAATCAGGAAGCACAGCACGGCGGTCAGCAGGCCCTTGAGCAGGGTGAAGGGGGCGTTGAAGACGATCAGGCACTCCAGCAGGCCGTTGACACCGGGGCGGAGGGCCTGATACATGGCGATGATCTTGTCGATAGCCATGAACTTGGTGTAGACAGGGTAAGAGATGAAGTAGTTGCAGGGGATGGAGAGCAGAGCCATCACCGCCGCGCCGGCCAGCGCACCGATAAGGGCGCTCTTCCGGGACTTCTTCAGGTGGTAGATGGCCCCGGCGGTGAAGGAGAAGGCGGCCCCCAGAATAAAGTTGCACAGTTCCCCGGCGTAGGCGGTGGAGGTGCCCTTGATGATGACCTTGAGCAGGTTCTTCAGGAAGGTGACGGCCACGCCGTACCAGGGGCCCAGGGAGAAGGCGGCCAGCAGCTCGGGCAGGTCGGAGATGTCCATCTTCACGAAGGTGGGGATCAGGAAGGGAATGGGGAAGTCAAACATGTTGAGGACGCAGGCCACCGCCGAGAGCATAGCGGTGACGGTGATGGCCCGGGCAGAGATGGCGCTTTTGGTTCGGGTGATGGCTGCGGGATTGGACATAAAAAACACTCCTTTTTTGTATTTGACCGCTGGAAGATCGCTGTCTTCCAGGTGTCAAAACAAACAAGGAGGTGCGCTGACGCACGCCGAAGCGGCGCGTGTTGTTTTACACACATCTTCTTCCATCCGGACTGTAACCGTTGGTCCCGGAGTTGCACCGGGTCAGCGGACGCCATCGCAAATACTTTGGCGCCCGGTCGCGGACTTTACCGCCAGTGGGGAGTTTCACCCCGCCCTGAAGACATCGTATCCAGTTGTCGCTTTGCATTATACAACAGCCCAGGGAAAAATGCAAGTCCTAATTTTTGCAAAGAGCCGAAGGGGCCTTACAGGGGAGCCCTGACGGTGGTATTCGGCAATTTATGGACAATTTGAAAAACTTTGACTTACCCTCTATGCAAACGGTAAAAAATATATTAAAATAGGCTTAAGAAAAAAGACAGGAGTGGTTTGGATGGATCAACCAAAATTTAAGCGTGTATTATTGAAAATCAGCGGCGAGGCCCTGGCGGGAGGCGACTCCCGGGGGCTGGACTTCAACGTAATCGGACAGGTGTGCGATGTGGTCAAGCGCTGTGCGGACATAGGTGTCCAGGTGGGCGTGGTAGTAGGCGGGGGCAACTTCTGGCGCGGGCTGAAGGACGGCGGCGACAGGATGGAGCGGGTCCGGGCCGACCATATGGGAATGCTGGCCACCTGCATCAACGCCCTGGCCCTGGCCGACGTGCTGGAGCAGAAGGGGGTCCAGGTCCGGGTGCAGACCGCCGTCTCCATGCAGGCCCTGGCCGAGCCCTATATCCGCTCAAGGGCCATCCGCCATCTGGAGAAGGGCCGGGTGGTCATCTTCGGCTGCGGCACCGGCAGTCCCTTCTTCTCCACCGACACCGCTGCCGTGCTCCGGGCCGCCGAGATTGACGCGGATGTCATCCTGCTGGCTAAAAATATTGACGGCGTCTACTCCGCCGACCCCAAGCTGGACCCCACCGCCACCAAATACGACGCTATCTCCTATGATGATGTGCTCTCCCAGCACCTGAAGGTGATGGACACCACCGCAACCTCCCTGTCCATGGACAACAAGATCCCCGTCCTCCTCTTCGCCCTGAAGGACCCGGAGAACATCTACCGGGCGGTGATGGGGGAGACGATCGGGACGATTGTGGGATAGGGATAGAAGTGTGCCGCGATCTGGAAAAGCAGATAGACATGCAGGAAAATACCCGTTGATTCTGTGGATGGAAACCGGCAATGAAAAATTTAATCCGGAGAGAGAAAAGTAATTTATGAAAGGAAGTAACCGCCATGAGTATCAGCCCTGAGATTGCCAGCTATGATGAGAGAATGCTGAAAACCATCGAGGTAGTCAAGTCCAACTTTGCCGCCGTCCGGGCGGGCCGGGCCAACGCCGGCGTGCTGGACCGGATCACGGTGGAGTACTACGGGGCTCAGACCCCTCTGAACCAGGTGGCCAATATCGGTTCTCCCGATCCCCGGACCCTGACCGTCCAGCCCTACGACATGTCCCTGCTCAAGGCCATTGAGAAGGCCATCCAGACCTCCGACCTGGGCATCAACCCCCAGAACGACGGCCGGGTGATCCGTCTGGCCTTCCCCCAGCTCACCGAGGAGCGCCGCAAGGACCTGACCAAGCAGGTGCGCAAGTACGGCGAGGAGGGCAAGGTGGCCCTGCGGAATATCCGCCGGGAGGCCATGGACGATATCAAGAAGAAGACCAAGAAGTCCGAGCTCACCGAGGACGACCAGAAGAAGCTGGAGAAGGAGCTCCAGGAACTGACCGACAAGCGGTGCAGGGACATTGACGACCTGACCGCCAAGAAGGAGAAGGAGCTTATGGCGGTGTAGTTCAATCAAGCGGCTCTGCCGCTTGATTGAGGGAGCTGCGGCCCGGCTGTGTGCGCCCTGCGGGCACACTTGCGGGCCGAGAAGTGTTTTTGAAACGGCAAAGCCGTCCCAAAAACGGATTTGATTTTATTTCGCCGCCTGCGGGCGGCGAAACTCCTGCGGAGGGCATTTCTCCGTAGAACGACGCAAAGGAGCGACCGCAATGGCCCTCTTCCCGAAAAAACAGAATCCGGTCCAGGCGGAGGCGGACCTCACCCGTCTGCCCCGGCACATCGCCATCATTATGGACGGCAACGGCCGCTGGGCAAAGAAGCGCGGTCTGCCCCGGACGGCGGGCCATGCCGCAGGGGCGGAGACCTTCCGCACCATTGCCACCTACTGCAAGGATATCGGGCTGGAGTACCTCACCGTTTACGCCTTCTCCTCAGAGAACTGGAGGCGGCCGGAGGAGGAGATCGGGGCCATTATGGGACTGCTGAAGAAGTACCTGCTGGAGGCTATTTCCCGGATGGAGCGGGACCGGGTGAAGATGGAGTTCTTCGGCGACCTGTCTCCCCTGACGCCGGAGCTGCGCGAGCTGTGTGAGCGCACCCGGGAGATCTCCCGGCACTATGAGGGCTGCCAGGTGAACGTCTGCCTGAACTACGGCGGCCGGGACGACATTGTCCAGGCGGCCCGGGCTTTTGCCCTGGACTGCGCCGGGGGCAGAGCCGACCCCAACCACCTGACGGCGAAGCAGTTCAGCGGCTATCTCTACTCTGGAAACGTCCCCGACCCGGACCTGATTATCCGGACCAGCGGGGAGCTGCGGCTGTCTAATTTCCTGCTGTGGCAGGCGGCCTACGCGGAGTTCTATATTACGGATGTGCTGTGGCCCGACTTCTCCAGGGAGGAACTCCACCGGGCCATCGCCGCCTATCAGAGCCGGGACCGCCGGTTTGGAGGTGTGTGATTTGGCAACACGGATCGTCGTGGGTCTGGCCCTGGGCCCGGCCTTTCTGGCGGCGCTGTATATCCTTCCCCCCGCCGCGCTGGCGGTGGTGGTCGCCTTTATCGCGGGCATGGCGTGCTTTGAGCTGCTGCGGGCCGCCAAGGTGGCCCACCACAACGGCATGTACATCTTCTCTGTCCTGGCCGCCGTGCTCATTCCTGCGGGCCACGCCGCGGGTCTGGGCAGCTGGACCGCCCGGGCAGTGGCTATCCTGCTGATGGCGGCCCTGTTTCTCCCTGCCCTGCGGCGCTACGGAACCCAGGGCGAAATTCGCTTTGAGCATATCATCGTTTGTCTCTTCGGGGGCATCGGCATTCCCCTGTTCCTGTCTGCCCTGGTCCGGCTCAAGCAGTTTGACAACGGACAGTTTTATGTGCTCCTCCCGGTGATCTGCGCCTTTACCACCGACATCGGAGCCTACTTTTTCGGCGTATTTTTGGGGAAGCACCGGGGCATCACCCAGGTCAGCCCCAACAAGTCCCTGGAGGGCTATGTTGGCGGCATTGTCACCGGCTGCCTGTGTATGCTGCTGTACGGCCTGCTGGTGGAGCATTTTGGCGGGATCGAGGTAAGGCTGCCTGTGATGGCCCTCTATGGCCTGCTGGGCAGCGCTGTCACGGAGATTGGCGACCTGTCCTTTTCCCTCATCAAGCGCCAGTGCGGCGTGAAGGACTACGGCACCCTCCTGCCCGGCCACGGCGGGATGCTGGACCGCTTCGACTCCACCACCTTCGCCGCCCCCATGCTCCTGCTGCTGGTGGAGGTCCTGCCGGCGTTTTAACCACCGTCCCGCCGCCGAAGGCAGTGGTGGAGGGTTTTCTCTTAACATTCCAGCATCCGACAGGAGAAACCCCCCACCCGGCTTCGCCGAGAGCCCCCTTCGTAAAGGGGGACTTTTGGGCGGAGACCTGCGGCTGTCTGCGTCTACCCCGCCGGGCCCAGGGCGGAAAGCACCTCTTGACGAAGGCCCAGTCCGAAGAGATAATAGGCGTGGGCGTACTGGGCAAGATGCCAGTTGAGGGCCTCCTCAAAGGCGTCATACTCGCCCCCCAGCCGCTGGCGCAGCGCATTGGCCAAATCCTCATAGGCCCGCTCCGCCTCCCGGAACTCCGGAAGCTGGCTGCAGAAGCTGGAGACCTGCTCGGGGATGTAGGGGTTGTCCAAAAATAATGTTTGTAGAATATCATTCATAATTGATTCACTCCTTTGCCTGTGGTTAAACCACATGTCTATTATAGGAGAGGTTTAACCACGTGTCAAGTGTTTTGGAGGAAATATGGCAACTTTTGCTGAGCGCATAAGAGAACTACGCACGGAACGTGGATTAAAGCAGACAGAGATGGCGGAAATATGCGGCATAAAAGTGCGCAGCTATCAATATTACGAACACGGTGACGGCTACCCCGAGGTTCCCGGCCTGGTCTTTCTGGCCGACTACTTCGGCGTCAGCCTGGACTACCTGATGGGCCGGAAGGACGAGAGAACATAACCCCGTCCCGCCGCAGCGGCAAAGCCTCCCTTTTCAAAGGGAGGGGGACCGCCGCCGAAGGCGGTGGTGGAGGGTTTTCTCTTAACGTTCCAGCATCTGACAGGAGAAAACCCCCACCCAGCTCCGCCGGGAGCCCCCTTTATAAAGGGGGCCTTTAGGGTGCGAACCTGGGGCGTTTGCATAGAAAGGAACACCACTATGAGCAGAAAAATCACCGTATTAGGTTCCACCGGCTCTGTCGGGCGGCAGTCATTGGAGGTGATTGCCGCCTGCGGCATGGAGGCGGCGGCTTTGGCGGCCAACTCCAACGTCAGGCTGATGGAGGAGCAGGTCCGGAAGCACAGGCCGGCCCTGGCTGCCCTGGCGGACGAGAAGGCTGCCGCCGACCTGCGGGTCCGCCTGGCGGACACCAGCGTCCGGGTTGCGGGCGGCCTGGAGGGGGTGCTGGAGGCCGCCACCTTCGGCCGCGCGGACACGGTCATCGCCGCTCTGGTGGGCATGGCGGGCCTGCGGCCCACCCTTGCCTCCATCCGGGAGGGCAAGCGGGTGTGTCTGGCCAACAAGGAGACTCTGGTGTGCGCCGGGCCCCTGGTGCTGGAGGAGGCCATCGACTACGGGGCCAAAATCTACCCCGTGGACTCGGAGCACTCCGCCCTGTTCCAGTGCCTGGAGGCCAACCGGGACCGGGGCGAGGTGAAGCGGCTGATTCTCACCTGCTCCGGCGGGCCCTTTTATGGGAAAAAACGGGAGGAGCTGGCCCGGATTACCGTGGCCGACGCGCTGAAGCACCCCAACTGGTCCATGGGGGCCAAGATCACCGTGGACTCCGCCACCCTGATGAACAAGGGGCTGGAGGTCATGGAGGCCATGCACCTGTACCGGATGCCGGCGGAAAAAATTTCTGTGGTGGTCCATCGGGAGAGTATCATTCACTCTCTGGTGGAATACTGTGATAATGCCATGATTGCCCAGCTGGGGGCGCCGGACATGCGGCTGCCCATTCAGTACGCCCTGACCTACCCCGAGCGGGTGCCCGGACCCTCCATCCCCCTGGACCTGTGGAACTGCGGGCCCCTCACCTTCGGCACGCCGGATATGACGGCCTTCCCCTGCCTGGCCCTGGCCCTGGAGGCGGCGAAAACCGGCGGCACCGCCGGGGCCATCCTCAACGGGGCCAACGAGGGGGCAGTGGCCCAGTTCCTGGCGGGGAAGATCGGCTTCCTGGACATCCCCGCCAAGGTGGAGAAGGCCCTGTCTCAGATCAAGGCCGTCCAGAACCCCTCTATGCAGGATATCCTGGATGCCGACCAGGCGGCAAGAGAAGCGGTTGGGTAATTTGTAGGGCGCGACGACTCGGCGCGCCGTTTTAAGGGTAGTCTCTCATGTGCGGCGGGCCGGGGTCGTCCCGCCCTACGTCCGGCTCCCGGGGTGTATTGTAGGGGCGCACATTGTGCGCCCGCAGAGCCCGGCGCGCCGTTTTAAGGGTAGTCTCTCATGTGCGGCGGGCCGGGGTCATCCCGCCCTACGTCCGGCTCCCGGGGTGTATTGTAGGGGCGCACATTGTGCGCCCGCGAGAATGGCCCTGATTTGGATACGGGCGGATGATATCCGCCCCTACGCCTGACTCCCGGGGGCGTCCTGCCTTGCGCCAAGCTCCCAGGGGTGTGGTAGGGGGCGGCCTCTGTGCCGCCCCACAATTAAGGAAAAACATGCACGGGGCGGCGCAGAGGCCGCCCCCTACACGGAGGCACTCTATGCTCTATATCATCGTCGCGATTCTGATTTTCGGCATTCTGGTAGCCACCCACGAGCTGGGCCACTTCGCTGCCGCCAAGCTGCTGGGGGTGAAGGTGAACGAGTTCTCGGTGGGGATGGGCCCTGCGCTGTTCAAGCGTCAGGGGGAGGAGACCCTGTACTCCCTGCGGGCCCTGCCCATCGGCGGCTTCTGCGCCATGGAGGGGGAGGACGACGACTCCGCCGACCCCCGGTCCTTTGGCCGGGCCTCCTGGTGGAGAAAGGCGGTCATCCTCTGCGCCGGGGCCTTCATGAACTTTGTCACCGGGGTGGTCATCATGGCTGTGCTCTACGCCCCGGCTGCCGGCTTCCGGGCGGAGGTCTACGCCGGCCCCATCGAGGGCTACGGCACCGAGGGGTGCGGCCTGCTGGCCGGAGACCGCTTCCTCTCGGTGGACGGCCACCGGGTGCTGGTCTACGGCAACGCCCGCTTCTACCTGGACCGGGCGGGGGACACCATGGACTTTGTGGTCCTGCGGGACGGGGAGCGGGTGGAGCTGAGAGACGTCCACCTGCCCTATCAGGAGCGCACCGACGCGGAGGGGAATTTCACCCGCCTGCGGGGGCTGACCATGGGGGCCATAGCGGAGGAGGCCGGCTTCTTCGACAAGCTGGCCTACGCCTGGTGGACAGCCATCGACTTTGTGCGGGTGGTGTGGATCAGTCTGGGGGACATTGTCACCGGCGCGGTGGGCCTGCGGGATCTGTCCGGCCCGGTGGGTATTGTGAACATGATGGGCGAGGTGGGCAGCCAGTCCCCCACCCTGGCCGACGCCGCCTGGGATCTGGCCTATCTGGCCGCCCTGATTGCCGTCAACCTGGCGGTGATGAACCTGCTGCCCCTGCCCGCCCTGGACGGGGGAAGGGTGTTCTTCCTGGCGCTCAACGGCCTGCTCTACGGGCTGTTCCGGAAGAAAATCGACGCCAAATATGAGGGCTATGTCCACCTGGCCGGCCTGGCCGCCCTCATGTGCCTGATGCTGGTGGTCACCCTCAGCGATGTGGGCAAGCTGTTCGGGCGCTGACGCCTTGTAGGGCGTGACCACCGGGCATGCCATTGAAAAAGGCGTGCTGAGGTCGTCGCGCCCTACTTACGGAGAATGGGAAGTGAATCATCTATGACAAAGCAGATCAACGTGGGCGGCGTCCTCATGGGCGGGGGCGCCCCCGTTACCATTCAGTCCATGACCAACACCCCCACCCAGGACGTGGCCGCCACGGTGGACCAGATCAAAAAGCTGGCCGCCGCCGGGTGCGAGATCGTCCGGGTGGCCGTCCCTGACATGGAGGCCGCCCGGGCGGTGGGGAAAATCAAGGAGCAAAGCCCCATCCCCGTGGTGGTGGACATCCACTTCGACTATAAGCTGGCGCTGGAGGCCATCGCCGCCGGGGCGGACAAGGTGCGCCTCAACCCGGGGAATATCGGCCGGTACTATGTGAAGCAGGTGGCCGACGCCTGCCGTCAGCGGGGGATCCCCATCCGCATCGGCGTAAACAGCGGTTCGCTGGACCACAACGTAAGGGCTCGGTACGGGCTCACGCCCCAGGCTATGGTGGAGTCCGCCTTTCAGCACATCCGGATGCTGGAGCGGTACGATTTTACCGATATCTGTGTCTCGCTGAAATCCTCAAACGTGCAGACCGCCATGAGGGCCTACCAGCTGATGCACTGCCGCAGCGACTACCCCTTACATATCGGCGTCACCGAGGCGGGCACCGTGAGAATGGGCACCCTCAAGTCCGCTGTGGGCATCGGGGGCTTGCTGGCCCTGGGGATCGGCGACACCATGCGGGTGTCCCTGTCCGCCGACCCGGTGGAGGAGGTCTACGCCGCCCGGGAGATCCTGAAGGCGGCGGGGGTGCGCCGGGAGGGCCCGGAGCTGGTCTCCTGTCCGACCTGCGGCCGGACAAAAATTGACCTCATCGCCCTTGCCAACCAGGTGGAGGAGCGGCTGAAAACGGTGGACAAGCCCATCACCGTGGCCGTTATGGGCTGCGCCGTCAACGGCCCCGGGGAGGCTACCGCCGCCGACTGCGGCATCGCCGGGGGTGTGGGCGAGGGCCTGCTGTTCCAGAGGGGCGAGATCGTGAAGAAGGTCCCCCAGGACCGGCTGGTGGACGAGCTGTTCCTGCTGATTGAGACCCTGTGAGGCGAAGGTATAAGGAGGAATTTTATGATGGACCATGACCGCCGGAAGCAGACAGAGGAGTGGCTGGAGTGGCTGGAAGGGCCGGAGAGCTTTGCCCGTTCCAATCATTTGGAGGGCCTGGACTACTCTATGGACAGCCTGGAGCTGGTTGACTGGTGTCTGGAGCAGTTCCGGAGGAGGCAGGAGACCCTGAGCGGCGAGGAGGCCCAGCGGAAGCTGCTCGCTGTTGTGATGAGCTGGGGGGCCTATGTGGGCGAGGTGGTCCGCCGGGCCGACCCCGCCTGGGAGTGGGACTTCCCCGAGGAGGAGCTGCCCCGGCTGCGGCGGGAGGGCCCGCAGGGGGTGGGGGTCATGACCTGGCCGCCCCTGGGCATGGTCATCCAGCGGATGAACGGGCCGGAGGATATGCGCATCGCCCCAGTCTGCCGGAAGCAGATGGAGGAGCTGCGGCAGGTTTTTGAGATGATAAATGAGCACCCGGAGCTTTTAAAAGAGGAGAATCAAGACTGAATGTCCCAAAAAATACCCTTTTTGCAGATGTTTGCCGCCCTGCGCCAGTGGACCGAGCTGTCCACAGCGGCGGAGGGCTGGCTTATTGTGTCCGCCGCTATCGACAAGCGGAGCCGCAGCGCCAAAATCGTGGTGGAGGGGGCCGCCGGAGCAGGACCGAACCTGATCGCCCAGGCGGAGGACACCCTGTGCCGGGCCTACGGGCTGAACAGTGTGAAAATTGAGGCGCTGGCCGCCCCTGTGGAAACGAAAGCCGCTCCGGCAGAGGATCGGGGCGGCACAGAGGCCGCCCCCTACGGCGAGGAGACAGGAGAACAATCCCGTAGGGCGGGGGCTCTGTCCCCCGCCGTATTAGATGATTCCGACCCCTTTGCCCGCACCGAGGCCCTGCGCCGGGCCGCTCTGAAAAACGCCGCCCGTCCCGCCGCCGCGCCCCAGAAGGGGGACAAAAAGCCCCAGGGCAAGGCCATCTTCGGCAAGGCCATCTCCAAGGCCCCCACCCCCATCGGGGAGCTGGAGCTGGACATGGGCATGGTGGTGGTGGAGGGGGACGTGTTCGCCATCGACAACCGGGAGCTGAAAAAACGGGGGGCCTGGGTGGTGGCCTTCGACATGACCGACTACACCGGCTCTATTCGGGTGAACAAGTTCTTTCCCGGCGAGGAGGGAAAGCCCCTGGTGGACGGCATCAAAAAGGGGATGCACCTCAAGGTCCAGGGGCGGCTCAATATGGACCGCTTCTACGGCGACATGGTGCTGGAGCCGGTGGCTGTCACCACGGCGGAGAAGAAGCTGAAGCAGGACACCGCCCCCGAGAAGCGGGTGGAGCTCCACCTGCACACCACCATGTCCACCATGGACGCCCTCACCTGTGTGGGACCCAAGCTGGGCCCGGACAGGAACGTGGTCAAGCGGGCGGAGAGCTGGGGCCATCCGGCCATCGCCATCACCGATCACGGGGTGGCCCAGTCCTTCCCAGACGCCTGGCACTCGGCGAAAAAAATCAAGATTCTGTACGGGGTGGAGGCCTATTTCATCAACGACGTGGACGACCGGGTGGCCGTCCACGGGGGGGCGGAGGGCCCCTTTGACCAGGAGATTGTCTGCTTCGACCTGGAGACCACCGGCCTGAACAAAAAGCACGAGGTCATCATCGAAATCGGGGCGGTGGTGCTGAAAAACGGGGAGGTTGCCGACCGCTTCAACACCTTCGTCTCCCCGGGGCGGATTTTGTCTCCGGAGATTATCCGCCTCACCGGCATCACCGACGAGATGCTGGAGGGAGCCCCCTCCCAGGAGGAGGCCCTGCGGGCCTTTCTGGCCTTTGCCGGGGACCGGCCTCTGGCCGCCCACAACGCCGACTTCGACATGGGCTTTGTGGCCGCCGGCTGCCAAAAGTATGGGATTCCCTTTCCAAATCCCTCCATTGACAGCCTGATTCTGGCCCAGAATCTGCTGCCTGAGCTGGGCAAGTACAAGCTGGACATTGTGGCGGAGCATCTGCATCTGCCCGCCTTCAACCACCACCGGGCCAGCGACGACGCGGCCACGGTGGCCTATATGCTGCCCCACTTCTTTAAGAAGATGGAGGAGGCCGGGCTGCGCGGCCTGGCTGAGATCAACCCCTATATGACCACCCTCCGGGGGAAGGGGAAGGCCAAGCGCCAGCCCAAGCACCTGATTGTGCTGGCCAAAAACCAGACCGGCCTGCGCAATCTCTACAAGCTGGTCTCCCTGGCTCACCTGGAGCACTTCAGACGCTACCCCATCATGCCCAAATCCCTCATCAACGCCAACCGGGAGGGGCTCATCATCGGCTCGGCCTGCGAGGCGGGGGAGCTGTTCCGGGCTCTGGCCGACGGCCGGGACTGGGCGGAGCTGAAGCGCATTGCCGCCTGGTATGACTATCTGGAGATTCAGCCTATCTGCAACAACATGTTCATGCTCCGCAAGGGGATGGTCCGGTCGGAGGAGGAGCTGCGGGACTTCAACCGGGACATCGTCCGCCTGGGAGAGGAGCTGGGCAAGCCGGTGTGCGCCACCGGGGACGTCCACTTCCTGGACCCGGAGGACGAGATTTACCGGCATATCCTGCTGGCCTCCAAGGGCTTTGAGGACGCCGACGAGGACCTGCCCATCTACTTCAAGACCACCGACGAGATGCTCAGGGAGTTTGCCTATCTGGGGGAGGAGAAGGCCCGCGAGGTGGTGGTCACCAACACCAACCTGATCGCCAGCTGGTGCGACCCCATCGAGCCCCTGCCCAAGGGCCTCTTCGCCCCCAAGCTGGAGGACTCCGACGGAGAGCTGAAGCGGCTGGTCTGGGGCAAGGCCCACGAGCTGTACGGCGAAAACCCGCCCCAGATCGTGGTGGACCGCATTGAGGCCGAGCTGGGGGACATCATCCGGTGCAAGTACGACGTGATCTATATGTCCGCCCAGAAGCTGGTGCAGAACTCCCTGGAGCACGGCTATCTGGTGGGCTCCCGGGGGTCGGTGGGCTCGTCCCTGGTGGCCTTCATGTCGGGCATCACCGAGGTGAACTCCCTCCCCGCCCACTACCGCTGTCCCCAGTGCAAGCACACCGACTTCGAGTACGCCCAGGACCCGGAGCATCCCTACGGCTGCGGGGCGGACATGCCAGACGCTTTTTGTCCCGTCTGCGGGGCGAAGTACGTCAAGGACGGCTTCAACATCCCCTTCGAGACCTTTTTGGGCTTCGGGGGGGACAAGGTGCCCGATATCGACCTGAATTTTTCCGGGGAGTACCAGTCCAGCGCCCACAAGTACACCTTCGAGCTCTTCGGCCAGACCCATGTATTCCGGGCGGGGACCATCGGCACGGTGGCGGAAAAGACCGCCTTCGGCTATGTGAAGAAGTATCTGGAGGAGAAGGGGAAGGTTGCCTCCAAGGCGGAGGAGAATCGGCTGGCTATCGGGTGCACCGGCGTGAAGCGGACCACCGGCCAGCACCCCGGCGGCATGGTAGTGATACCCCAGGACAAGGAAATCTACGACTTCTGCCCCGTCCAGCACCCCGCCGACGACCCCAACAGCGATATCATCACCACCCACTTTGAATACCACTCCATGGAGTCCAACCTCCTCAAGCTGGACATGCTGGGCCACGATGACCCCACCATGATCCGGATGCTGGAGGTCCTCACCGGCGTCAACGCCCGGGAGATTCCCCTGGACGACCCGGACACCATGTCCCTGTTCTCCTCCTCCAGGGCCCTGGGCTATGAGGACGACAAAATCCTGGGGCCCACCGGCGGCACTGCCATTCCCGAGTTCGGCACCTCCTTCGTCCGGGGGATGCTGGAGGAGACCCAGCCCAACCAGTTCGACATTCTGGTGCGGCTGTCCGGCTTCTCCCACGGCACCGACGTGTGGCTGGGCAACGCCCGGGACCTGATTATTCAGCAGGGGATACCTGTCGGCCAGGCCATCGGCTGCCGGGACGACATTATGCTCTTTTTGATCTCCAAGGGGATGCCCCCCAAGCGATCCTTTAAGATTATGGAGGCGGTCCGAAAGGGCCGGGGTCTGCCCGACGGGGCGGAGGAGGAGATGAAGGCCGCCGGGGTGCCCGACTGGTACATCGGCTCCTGCAAGAAGATCGCCTACCTCTTCCCCAAGGCCCACGCCGTGGCTTATGTGATGATGGCCTTCCGCATCGCCTGGTTCAAGGTCCACCGGCCCCTGGCCTTCTACGCCGCCTACTTCTCCATCCGGGCTAAGGCCTTTGACGAGGCCTTCATGTGCCGGGGGATGGATGTGTGCCAGAAAAAAATGCGGGAGATTGTGGCCAAGGACAAGGAGGCCACCGCCGTGGAGCAGGACATGCTCACCACCCTGGAGGTGTGCTACGAGTTCTATCTCCGAGGCTTCCAGTTCGACCGGATGGATCTGTACAGGTCTGAGGCTGTCCGCTTCACCGTGGACGAGGAGCGGGGCACCCTGCGGCCCCCCTTCGTCTCTGTGGCCGGGCTGGGGGAGACGGCTGCCGTCTCCCTGGCTGAGCAGCGGCAGGGAAAGCAGTTTATTTCCATTGAGGAGGTGTCCGCCGCCTGCCCCAAGGTGTCCAAGACCCATATCCAACTGCTCAAGGAGGCCGGCGCCTTCGGCGACCTGCCCGAGACCAGCCAGATGGATTTGTTTTCCATGTTTGGATAAAAATCAGCCGGGCGGCTGTCCGTAGTTGGACAACCGCCCGGTCTTTCTCTTGCTGTTTTTGTCGAAGCTTGATACAAAAGTGATGTGAAGGGTTTGTAAATATGATTGTTGCCACGCTTTTGTGATGGCGGTTATATTTATACTTGACTTTTATGTACATGTATATTATAGTTATAAGTATATGAAAGGGGGGAATAGAGTGAGCCCTCGTACAGGGCGTCCACCTTCGGAGCACCCGAAGAATATCCAGGTGAAATTCCTTGCTGACCAGCCAACGATAGAAGATCTAAAGCTTTGTTCGCAAAAGCTGGGACTGACAAAAAGCGATGTAATACGCTTGGGGATTCAGAAGGTAAAAGAGGAGTTGGACAAAAAATAAGACAACCGGGCCAGCCCAACCAGCACAACCCGATTGTCCATTCACCACACCCGGAGGTCTGGTAAATCTTATTATGCCACACCTCCCGCTGAAAATCAACAGGAGGTTTTATAATGGAAGAAAAAGCGGTATTGTTTCCGATTCCCGGCCATATTCTCCATACTACTATAGAGAGTTCCCGGGATTATCAACTCAGGTTGGAGGCGGAAGCGGCGGCGCTGGCGGGGATGGACAGTCCGCAGGCCAAGGCTTTGGCACAGGAACGGCTGGAACAGGCGAAGAATGTGCGAGAGATGTTTGAGCATTATGCGTCTTTATAAAGGACAGACTGATCCGTCTATATGGTTACAAAGCAAACCATATGCCCGCAGAATTTATGAAATATTAAAGAAATATCCCTTGACTGACGGGGAACAAGTGAGTAAAGTAAGAGGAGTAAAAATGGGTTGATTTGGAGGTCGATTCCAATGGCGTATAATGGCAGACGGATGAGCGGCGGGCGGACCGCATACCGCCGGAATGGCGACGGGGTGCTGATCCAGACCATGACCCGGGTGCTGCTGTTCCCGGTGCTGCTGATCTATCTGGAGCTGGTGCTCCACATCAGCAAGGGAAATTCTCTGGCCTACGTCCCGGTGTATGTGGTGTTCAGCGTCGCGGCTGGTTTGTTCCTGTCGGCCCTGGCCCTGCCCTGGCGCAGGGCGGGCAACAGCTTGACGGCCAAGGTGCTGGCGGTGCTGCTGTCCGTTCTGTTCGGGGCGGAGTATATCGCCAAGACCATTCTCCAGTCCTACTACGGCCCCAGCGCCCTGGAGACGGCGGCCAACAACAAGCTCACCGACTACGCCAGCGTGATTGTCTCCACGGTAATCAAGTCCATCCCCATCCTGCTGCTGTTCCTGCTGCCCGCCATCCTGCTGTGCCTCTTCGGCAGCCGGCTGCTGGGCTTTGAGCGGCTGGACATCCGCTTCGCCGGACTGGTGCTGGGGGCCTGCGTGGTGTTCCATGTTCTGGGCCTGGGGGTTCTCCGCCTGCCCTGGAAGGGGGACATTACCCCCGCCATGCTGTACAGGCTGGACACCAACATCGACGACCAGGTGGAGCAGCTGGGTCTGCTGACCATGCTCCGGCTGGACGCCAAGCACATGGTATTCCCGGTAAAGAATACAATGGGGAACGATTTTTCCGGCATCGGCACCCTGACGCCTCCGGGCGCCTCCTCCGCCGGCTCCAGCGGCAGCGGGGAGCCGGACTCCTCCCAGACGGCAGACCCCCAGCCGGTGGTGGATACCTCCCCCAACGTGATGGAGGTGGACCTGGCCGCCCTGGCGGAAAACGGGAAAAATGACGACATCAAGTGGCTGGCGGAGTATTTCAACAGCGTGGCCCCCACCAAAAAGAACGAGTACACCGGCATGTTTGAGGGCTACAACGTCATCGAACTGGTGCTGGAGGGCTTCTCGGGCTACGCCATCGACCCGGAGCTGACCCCCACCCTGTATAAGCTGACCCACGAGGGCTTCATCTTCAACAACTACTACACCGCCCTGCACTTTACCAGCACCTCCAACGGCGAGTGCCAGACGCTCCTGGGCCTCTACCCCAAAAACGGCAGTCCTATCACCATGAAGCGCACCGGCGAGGTGACATTCAAGGAGAACGGCCAGACCGTGGGCTTTAACGCCTACCTCACCCTGCCCCAGCAGCTGAAGCGGGCGGGCTACAACGTGGTAGGCTACCACCCCAACGGGGATATGTACGGTCGGGCCATGTCCCACTCCAATCTGGGCTACGACTGGCACCAGTTCCAGGTAGGAGACCTCAAGAGCTCCTCCCGGGGCAAGCTCAGCGAGTTTGAGGGTCTGGACGTGAGTGACGCCGGCAAGCTCCTCTGGCCCCAGAAGGATACGGTAATGATCAGTGCCAGCGTTGACGACTATATCAACTCCGACACCCCCTTCCATGTCTACTATCTGACCATCAGCGGCCACATGCCCTACTCGGACAACCGGGCGGTGGCCCCCTACCGGGACGTGATCCGGGCCCTGCCCTACAGCGAGACCACCCAGAACTATGTGGCCACCTGCATGGAGGTGGACCGGGCCCTGGAGCTGCTGCTGCAAAAGCTGGAGGCGGCGGGGAAGCTGGATAAGACCCTCATTGTGGCCACCGGCGACCATATCCCCTACTTCAATGTGGACACCCTGGAGGAGCTGTCCGGCAAAAAGTTCGGCAGCTCCAAGGACATGGAGAGCCTGAACGAGTCCAACATCGACTTCGACGTCTACAAAAATTCCCTGATCCTCTGGTCGGCCTCTATGGAGGGGCCGGTGGTGGTGGATAAGCCCTGCTGCCAGGTGGACATTCTGCCCACCGTCTCCAACCTGCTGGGGCTGGAGTACGACTCCCGGATGCTGGCGGGCAGCGACATCCTCTCTGACAGCGAGGGCCTGGTGGTTTTCACCTCCGCCAGCTGGATGACTGACCGGGGCTTCTACAACCGCTTTACCAAGGAATTTACCCCCAATCCTGGGGTCACCATGACCGCCGAGGAGCAGGAGAGCTATGTGTCCACCATGAAAAAGCTGGTGAGCTACAAGCTGAACAGCACAGCGATGATTGTGGAGAACAATTTTTATGGCGCGGTGTTCGGAAACAGTTGATTTGTTCACAAGTTAGTGCTATCATAAAGTTAATCTGAGACGGGTATCCTGAAACCGTTCGGAGTGAAAGGAGTGTCTTATATGAGCTTTGATCCCTATGAGTTTGACCGCAGCTATTCTGCGAGCCAGGGCGAGACCCTGGGGCAGTACACCGCCAAGACCTTTTTGTGGATGATGCTGGGCCTGCTGGTTACCTTCGGGGTGGCCTTCTTCGGCTATATCACCGATCTGACCTGGGTGCTGTACCGGGATATCCCGGCGCTTCAGTGGATTCTGCTGGCGGCCACGCTGCTCATCGTGATGACCATGGTCCACCGCATTGAGAAGATGTCGGTTGGCGCCTCCGTTGCCCTGTTTATGGTGTTTTCCGCCCTGTTCGGCATCACCCTGTCGGTGTATATGTACGTGTTCCGGATGACCAGCTTCATTTTTATCTTCCTGCTCACCGCCGTCTACTTCGGCGCCCTGGCCGCCTACGGCTTCCTCACCAAGCGGGACCTGTCCGGCATCCGGCCCATCCTCTTCTCCGGGCTGATCTTCCTGATCGTCTTTGGGCTGGTGTCCATGCTGATCCCCGGCTTGCAGATGTTTGACCGGGTGGTCTGCCTCATCGGCATCGCCACCTTCCTGGGCTACACCGCCTATGATACCCAGATGATTAAGCGCTATTACCTCTATTATTCCGCCTCCCCCGATATGCTGGCCAAGGCCTCCATCAACGCCGCCCTCCAGCTGTATCTGGACTTCATCAACCTGTTTCTGTATCTGCTGCGTTTTCTGGGCAGCCGGCGCGACTGAAAGACATGAAAAATCCCCGGCCTGATATCAATAAACTAAGGATTTTCCACACCTAAAAAAGCCCGCCACCTTTTCAAGATAAAGGTGGTGGGTGTTTTTTCTTAGGTCACATGCTGTCGGTTATCAAAAGCCGCCCGGCCTTACCGCCCTGTCGCGGGATGCAGGAACGCAACAAGCTGCCCACGGATACAGGCGGCGGGGAGGAAGCCTTATCTTGACAGCATTGTCCTGAGATACGGGTCTTTTATTTCAGCGCGTCGGACACCTTCATCAGAGTATCCTCATGGGTGTGGTCCACCAGGTGGGTATAGATTTTTCCGGTGGTGGCGGGGGTGGCGTGGCCCAGGGCCTTGCCGATATCGAAGAGGGGCACCCCCTGGAAGGAGGCCACGGTGGCGAAGGAGTGGCGCAGGCCATGGAGGGTGACCCGGGGCAGGTCGTGCTGGCGGACGAACCGGGTGAAGGCCAGGGACAGGGCGTTGGGGGAGTAAGGGAGGTTTTTCCGGTCCAGCACCACGAACTCGCTGGGCTCCTCCAGCCGCCAGGCCTGGCGCTCCTGCTCATCCTGTAGCAGCCGGGCCACGTCATCCGGGATGTACAGGGTGCGCACCGAGGAGCGGGTTTTGGTCTCCTTCTGGACCACGGTGGCGCCGTAGGCGGTGCGGGCCTCCCGGATGCACAGCACCCTGCGCTCATAGTCCACGCAGTCCCACTTCAGCCCGCAGATTTCCTCCCGGCGCATTCCCAGGCTGCCCGCCAGCTTAGCGCACAGCTCCAGAGGGTGGCCCTCCAGCAGGGTATACAGCTGCTTGAGCTCCTCGGGCCGCAGGTAGGAGGCCTCCTTCTGCTTGGCCCGGGGGGGCTCCACCCGGTCCATGGGGGAGTGGAGGAGCTTGTCCTGCCGCACCGCCGACCGGAGGGCAGAGGTGAGCAGGTCATGGTGGCGGCGCAGGGTGTTGGAGGACAGGTTGGCGCTCTGCTGGACCTGGATATAGTACTGCTGGATGTCCATGGGGGACAGGGCCAGCAGGGGGATGTGGCCCAGGCCGGGAAGAATGTGGTTGTCGATGATCTTCTGATAGCCGTAGACCGTGGTCTCCGCCCGGGTGGGGCGGACAATGGTGTCCATCCAGCTCTCCAGCCAGTCGGCCAAAGTCAGGCTGTGCTTGGGGGTGTTGAGCTCCTGCTCCCGGTGGAGCAGGAAGTTCCGCAGGCCGGCCCGGGCGGCGTATAGGGTGCGGTAGGTCTGATAGCGCTTGACCCGCTTGCCCTCCTTGTCCTTGCCCAGGTCCATGCTGACATAGTAGATTTTCCGGATGTCATCATAGGAAATGTTGCGCTCCACTGTCTTTCTTGCCATAGCTTTTACCTCCATATCTTTTCTCTGCCGCATTTTTGCGGTAAGACGTGTCCCCCGGTCTTGGGGGCCTGGCCCGTCTTACCTACAAGATATGGTGAGTGGCAAAATTTAACAAGAATATTTTGTCGAATCAGTGAAATTTTTCATGAATCAGGTCGAAAACGGGGAGAGGTTTTCGGCCTTTTCACGTCTCAGCTTTTGTGATAAGATAGGAAAAAACGATGAGGAGCGGCTTTTTATGATACGCATCGGAAATCTGTCCCTGCCTGTGGACGGGGACTTCGACCTGCTGCGCGGACGGGCGGCCCGGGCCCTGGGGGTGCGTCCCGGGGCGCTGGGGGAGCTGGAGATCGTCCGGCAGTCCATCGATGCCCGGGATAAGGGCAGCGTCCGCTATGTCTATACGGTGGAGCTGTCCATGCCCAACGAGGAGGCCCTGGTCAAAAGAGCTCCCGGCCGGGGAATTACCCTGACCCAGCGGGTGCCCTACGACTTTCCGGCGGTCTCCCGGCGCTCCTCCCTGCCTCCGGTGGTGGTGGGGATGGGCCCGGCGGGGCTGTTCGCCGCCCTGTTCCTGGCCCGGAACGGTTTGCCCTGCGTGGTGCTGGAGCGGGGGCAGGACGTGGACCGGCGCACCCTGGATGTGGGCCGCTTCTGGGAGACCGGGGCTTTGGATGAGAGCTCCAACGTCCAGTTCGGCGAGGGGGGCGCGGGCACCTTCTCCGATGGCAAGCTCACCACCGGCACCCACGACAGGCGCATCTCCGCCGTGCTGGACGCCCTGGTGGAGGCGGGGGCTCCCGCCGACGTGAGGTACTCACACCGGCCCCATATCGGCACCGACGTCCTCCGGGAGGTAGTAAGGACCATCCGGCAGGAGCTGATTTCCCTGGGCTGCGACGTGCGCTTCGGCCACAGGCTCACCGGCCTGACGGTGTCCGGGGGCGCGCTCACCGGGATTGAGGCGGAGGGCCCCCAGGGGCGGTACTCCCTGGCTGCGGACGCCCTCATTCTGGCCCCCGGCCACTCCGCCCGGGACACCTTCGCCATGCTCCGGGAGGCGGGGGTGCCCATGGAGCAGAAAAAATTTGCCGTCGGCGTCCGCCTGGAGCACCGGCAGCGGGGTATCAGCCTACAGCAGTACGGCCCCCTCTGGGAGAAGCTGCCCCCCTCCGACTACAAGCTGGCCTGTCATCTGCCTGACGGCCGGTCGGCCTTCACCTTCTGCGTCTGCCCGGGAGGGCAGGTGGTGGCGGCGGCCTCGGAGCGGGGAGGCCTGGTCACCAACGGCATGAGCCGCCGGGCCCGGGACGGGGAGAACATCAACGGAGGTCTGCTGGTGGGGGTGGGCCCGGAGGACTTTCCGGGGGATGATCCCCTGGCCGGGGTCCGCTTTCAGGAGCAGTGGGAGCGTTCCGCCTTCCGCCTGGGGGGCGGCGGGTTTCAAGCCCCGGCCCAGCGGGTGGAGGATTTCCTCCGGAACCGGCCCTCGGAGGGGGCGGGGGCTGTTGCGCCCACCTACCGCCCCGGCATCACCTGGACGGACCTGCGGCCCTGTCTGCCCGGCTATGTGACGGACACCCTGGCCCAGGCTCTGCCCCTGCTGGACCGGAAGCTCCGGGGCTTTGCCGCTCCGGACGCCGTCCTCACCGGGGTGGAGACCCGGTCCTCCTCTCCGGTGCGCGTCCTCCGGGACAACAGCCTCCAGTCCCCCCTCCGGGGCCTCTACCCCTGCGGCGAGGGGGCGGGGTATGCCGGGGGCATTGTCTCCGCCGCTGTGGACGGCATCCGGGTGGCCGAGGCGGTGGCGAAGGGGGCAGAATAACTCCTGGCCCCGGCCGGGAAAAATCAGAGCGAAACCCCTTGACAAACGGCGCGGCCCTGCTATAATTAAGACTGCGACAATTGAATAGCCTTATCAAGAGCGGTGGAGGGAACGGCCCGATGAAGCCCGGCAACCTGCGCGGAAGGCGCAAGGTGCTAAATCCGGCGGTAGTGTATCGAAAGATGAGGGTGCAACCAGATAGAAACGCTCCGCCTGAACCGGCGGGGCGTTTTTTGCGCTCCCGAAAAAAGAAAGGAGAAAAAACTATGGCAAAGCGGCTCTTTACATCCGAATCGGTTACGGAGGGACATCCCGACAAAATCTGCGACCAGATCTCCGACGCGGTGCTGGACGCCATCCTGGCCAAGGACCCCCAGGCCCGGGTGGCCTGCGAGACCACGGCCTGCACCGGCATGATCCACGTCATGGGAGAGATTACCACCTCCTGCTATGTGGACATCCCCAAGCTTGCCCGCCAGGTGGTGAACGACATCGGCTATGACCGGGCCAAGTTCGGCTTCGACGGCAACACCTGCGCGGTGGCTGTCTCCATCGACGAGCAGTCCGCCGACATCGCCCTGGGTGTGGACAAGTGCCTGGAGGCCAAGGAGGGCAGTCAGGACGACGGCCTGGACAACGGCGCCGGCGACCAGGGCATGATGTTCGGCTACGCCTGCGACGAGACCCCCGAGCTGATGCCCCTGCCCATCTCCCTGGCCCAGAAGCTGGCCATGCAGCTTACCCGGGTGCGCAAGGAGGGCAAGGTGAGCTATCTGCGGCCCGACGGTAAGAGTCAGGTCACTGTGGAGTACGACGAGAACAACAAGCCCAAGCGGATCGAGGCGGTGGTGGTGTCCACCCAGCACGGCCCCGAGGTGGAGCTGGAGCAGATCCGGAAGGACATGATCGAGCTGGTCATCAAGCCCATCATCCCCGCCGACCTGCTGGACGGGGATACCAAGATCTATGTCAATCCCACCGGCCGGTTCGTCATTGGCGGACCCCAGGGGGACTCCGGCCTCACCGGACGGAAGATCATCGTGGACACCTATGGCGGCTCCGCCCCCCACGGCGGCGGCTGCTTCTCCGGCAAGGACCCCACCAAGGTGGACCGCTCCGCCGCCTACGCCGCCCGCTGGGTGGCTAAGAACATCGTGGCCGCCGGCCTGGCCTCCCGCTGCCAGGTGCAGCTGGCCTACGCCATCGGCGTGGCCCGGCCTGTCTCCGTCCGGGTGGACACCTTCGGCACCGGCACCGTCTCCGACGTCAAGCTGGAGGAGGCGGTGGACAAGGTCTTTGACCTGCGCCCCGCCGCCATCATCCGCGACCTGGACCTGAGAAGGCCCATCTACCGCCAGCTGGCCGCCTACGGCCACTTCGGCCGGGACGACCTGGACCTGCCCTGGGAGAAAACAGACCGGGTAGACGCCCTGAAAGCCAATCTGTAACCGTCAGGAAGGCGGCCCGAAGAAATCGGGCCGCCTTTTAAAAATTTTCCTTGACTGTAAAGCCCCTTGATAGTGTAGGGTGAGGGTGTAGGGGCGGATATTATCCGCCCGCTGGTAACAGGTCCGGTAAAATTCGGGCGGATGATATCCGCCCCTACATTGTCTGACGCGTCTATTGCAGAAAGGAGATCGCTATGACCATCAAAGAGGCGGAGGGCCGCACCGGGCTGGCCCGGGCCAACATCCGCTACTATGAGGACCAGGGCTTCTTCTCCCCCGCCCGGGGGGAGAACGGCTACCGGGACTACTCCGGGCGGGATGTGGAGATCCTGCTGAAGGTGAAGCTGCTGCGTCAGCTGGGCTTCTCCCTGGAGGACATCCGGGAGCTCCAGCGTGGGGACCAGACCCTGGAGGCCGCCTTGCTCCGGCGGGAGGAGGGACTGGACCGGGAACAGCGGGAGCTGGACCGGGCCGCCCGGCTGTGCCGGGCGCTGCGGGAGGACGGAGCGGACTTTGCCACCCTGGACGCCGGGCGCTGGCTGGACCGGCTGGGCCAGGGGGAGGGGGCTGCGGCGCTGGAGGAGGACCAGGACCCCAAGCGGTGGCTCTCCCTCCGGCGGTACGGCGGGCGGATGCTGGACTACCTGGTCTGGCTCACGCTGGGGAACCTGTTTGTTGTGTTCGGGGGCCGCCTGGGGCTCTTCCAGTCGGCAGGTGCTGTGTATCGGATGAGCGTCGTCCCCCTGGTCCCGATGCTTCTGTCCGAGACGCTGCTGCTCCACCGCACCGGGACCACCCTGGGGAAAAAGCTGATGTGCATTCAGCTGGTGGGGGAGGACGGCCGCTTTCTCAGCCTGGGCCAGGCGGCCCGGCGCACGCTCCTGATAACCCTCCTGATGGCGGCCTATATTGTGGCGGTGTACGGCATGTTTGGAGACTTTTTCAAGGGGGCCACCCGCACGGCGCTTTTGATTTTTTTCGCGGGGACCTGGCGCTTTGGCGACGAGGTCAGCGAACAGCTGGAGCACTATTTCTTCTGCTGGCAGCGGAGGGGTGAGGTCTATCTGGACACCACCACCGGAGAGGAGCCTCTCCTGAGCCGGAAGGAGATGAAGTGGGGTCTTGCGGGGGCCGCGCTGACCGTTCTGCTCTGCTTCGGAGTCATCAGCCTGGTCATCTTGCAAGAGAGCGTATAAAAAACCGCGGCAGCCGAGAGGCTGCCGTGGTTTCGTCTGTTGGTTACTTGCTGTAGTCGTAGAAGCCCTTGCCGGTCTTGCGGCCCAGCAGGCCGCCCCGGACCATCTTGCGGATGAGCAGGGAGCAGCGGTACTTGGGATCGCCGGTCTCGTTGTACAGGGTGTCCATGATGGCCTGGCACACGTCCAGACCCACCAGGTCGCCCAGAGCCAGGGGGCCCATGGGGTGGTTGGCGCCCAGCTTCATGGCGGTGTCGATGCCCTCGGCGGAGGCCACGCCGGTGTACAGCAGATCGGCGGCCTCGTTAATCATGGGGATCAGGATCTTGTTGACCACAAACCCAGGGGCCTCGGCCACCTCAACGGGCTCCTTGCCGATCTCCTTGGACAGGTTGAAGATGAAGTCGAAGGTCTCCTGGTCGGTATTGGCCCCACGGATGACCTCAACCAGCTTCATGTTGGGCACGGGGTTGAAGAAGTGCATGCCGATGACGGGGTGCTTCAGGCCCAGGGCCATCTCGGTGATGGACAGGGAGGAGGTGTTGGAGGCGAAGATGGTGCCCTCCTTGCACATGGCGTCCAGCTCACCCAGAAGCTCCTTCTTGGTAGCCATATCCTCCTTCACGCACTCGATGATCAGGTCGGCGTCGGCAGCCGCGGACTTCTCCTCCACCAGCACGTTGGCCATCAGGGCGTCCTTGGCGGCCTGGTCCATCTTGCCCTTGTCCACCCGCTTCTGGAGAGACTTGTCCAGATTGTCCTTGTGCCGCTGGGCGGAAGCCACGCTGCTGGCGTACATCAGGGCGGTGTGGCCCTTGGCCGCAAAGACCTGGGCAATGCCGCTGCCCATGGTGCCGGCGCCGAAAATTGCTACTTTCATAATGGTGTTCCTCCTAAAATTTAGTATTGCCGGAATTCCCCGGCGGGATTGGCCGGAGGGTCCGGCCCCGCTCTCTTGCCTACCAGTATAACCGAATTTCGCCCGAAAGGCAAGAGGGAGCGGGGAAATTTTTGGAGGAGCTGTCAGGGCTGACCGGCCGCCCGCTCCATGGACCTCTGGAAGTCCCGCAGGTTTTCCAGGAGAGTCTTGTCCGGGTCCCGGACGAAGATGGGCTCCCAGCCGTCCAGCCACCACAGGGTGTCCTCCAGCCGGCCCTCCTTCTCAAAGGTTCTCGTCAGGTCGTCGTCAGTGTTCAGCAGCTGGACGCTGTGGGAGAGCAGCTCGTTGATCTCCACTATAAAGGCGTCGATGGCCTCCGGGTCGAAATCCCGGTGTGACGGCCACTGGAAGTTGATGTCAAAGGAGAGCCCGTTTTCCCGCACCACCGTCCGGAGCCCGTTCTCCAGGGTGAACAGCTGGTAGCTGTAGCCGCAGTCCCATTGATATATGATAGGGGAGTAGGACAGGAGGTAGTCCTCCCCCTCCAGGACGCACAGGAAGACGGCGTTATAGCCTGCGTGGGCGAATACCCCCTCCTCGGAGTAGATGGACGTCCCGTTTTCCAGGACATCCAGCCGCTGGGCGCCCTCATGCTCAAACAGCCGCAGCTCCTCCGGGACGCCGTTGCGGTTCAGGTCGGGCTGTTGGGGCAGGACGGTGACATCGGCGGTGGCGGTCCACTCCGCCTCCCGCATCAGGTCGGCCAGGACCTGGGCGGCATAGACCATCTCTTTTTTGGACAGCTCCAGGGTCCCGTCCCCCACGTCGGAGGTGAACTCCGACTCCAGGACGGTCCAGTCACTGCAGGCTGCCACAAATTGGAGGTGGTAGCCGCCAATGGTTCCATCCTCCAGCCGGTCGTCGTTGACGCTGATAGACACTGAGACGGCTCCGCTCTGCCACAGGGCGGAGCCCTCCACCGCCCTGCCCGCCAGGCTGGGACAGCAGAAGGCTGGGTCCTGGGCGAAATAGAGGAAGTTTCCGGTGGAGGAACGGTTCCACTCCACAATGGCGTCCCCCAGATTGGTAATCAGGACGTTTCCGTTTTCCTCCAGGGTGTAGAGGGCGTCCGGCTCGAAGGGGGTGGGCAGGCTGTCCCAGTCCACCGGGGCCAGGGTCAGGTCGGGCTCGGTCAGATTCTCCCAGTCCACCGGGATGTCGGGGTGGGGCGGTTCCGCCTCCGCCGCCTGGCAGGACACCAGATTGCCGCAGAAAAGGCACACGGCGAACATTGCCGCCAGAAACAGGGCCGGAGGCCGCTTCTTGGGCCCGGTGAGGATATTTTTAATCCGCAGCTCGGTCACCCTTGCCGAGCCCGACAGAGGGGTGGAGAAGGGGGTGCGGGGGATTATGTTGTTCATTGGTTAACTTCCTTTCGTGTTAAGCCTCCCTTCGCAAAGGGAGGTGGCATTTGCGAAGCAAATGACGGAGGGTTTTCTCTTATTACCCGACATTCATTGAGGAAAACCCCCACCCGGCTTCGCCGGGAGCATCCCTACCCCCTCTGGCCTTCGGCCATCTCCCCCTGATAGGGGGAGTCGGCCCTTTGCGAAGGGGGCCTTGGGCGCGGTCCAATCAGCTTTCTACGGGCTCGAAGCGGTCATACACCCACTGGTCGGGCAGTTCGACACCGTTGTACTCCGGGTTGTAGTGCTGTAAGAAAAACTGGGGATTTTCCGCATAGATATCCATCCCGCCCTGGGCGGGGACCATCTTGATATTTTCCTCCAGGCTGTCGGCCTTCCAGCGCTCCAGCTCCTCCAGCCTCTTGCCGTCAAAGCGGAAGTGGGCCGCGCCGCAGAAGCTCTCCTCCCCCTGGTAGGTGACCGTGTTGGCGCACAGGATATGGAGGGAGCCGTCCGCCCCTGTCCAGGAGGAGAACAGGCCGTCGTCGCCCCCCACCTCATAGACGGGGCCCCGCCAGTCCCGGGCCGTCCTGTCCCACAGGCCCAGCATCAGATTGCCCAGCCCCGCCGGGTGGGGGCCGCCGTCCACCTTGGCCAGCCCCAGGGTGCAGCCCTCTCCCTCCTCAGTCAGGAGGAGCCAGGCGTACATACGGGAGTCGGCCTCATAGGGGTAGCTCTCGTGCTCCCGCATGAGCAGAAAGGCCAGATCGGGATGATCGGTGAGGATTGGGACCTCCTCCGCCACCCGCAGGGCCTTGTATTCCCTCTCACCCTCCAGCAGGATGGCGCCCTCCTGGATGGCCAGACGCCCCACCGCCAGCGGCTGTCCCATTTCCGGGCCTGCCAGGTATCGGTATTTGATGACCTGGAGCTGTCCGTCCTCCAGGGACAGCTCATAGTCAAACATCCCACGGTTGCGGAGCAGATATGCCTCCTGGGCAGCGTAGTCGTATGCCACCACCCGCTGGTCTATCATCCCGGACCCGTAGGCCGTCACGGCGCACAGCTCCCGCAGGCCGTCCCCGGTGATGTCGCAGAGGAACACACTCATAATGGGCATCCCGGTGAACAGCTGAAAGGGGGAAACCTCATCAATGCTGGTGATGACGGCGCAGAGGGTCCCCGGCATCCAGCGGAAGGTCACGCCGGGGTACTCGGGCAGCTCGGTCTCGATGCTGTCGTCCCAGGGTATGTCCTCGGGATTGTGGAGGTAGTTGATCCACTCCTCCACGCCCGGCCCCTCCGGCTCTGCGCTGTCCGCCTCCTTCACCTGGCAGGACACCAGATTGCCGCAGAGGAGGCACACGGCGAACATTGCCGCCAGGAAGAGGGTCGGGGGCCGCTTTTTGGGCCCGGTGAGGATATTTTTAATCCGCAGCTCGGTCACCCTGGCCGACCCGGACAGAGGGGTGGAGAAGGGGGTGCGGGGGATGTTTTTGTTCATGGGGGACTCCTTTCATGGTAAGCCTTCCCCTTTAGGGGAAGGTGGTGACGGATGAGGCCGGTACAGCTCAGCCGGGGAAGCTGTTGGTCAGGGCGACCGCCGGGCCCAGCCGGTAGGCCCCGTTCTCATAGACCACGGGGAAGCTGGCCTCAGCCATATAGCCCAGGGTGTTGTTGGTAAAATCCACCCCCAGCTCACAGAAGAGTTTTCCCTCCTCCTGGCGGAAGCGGATGACATTGCCCACCCCCATCTCGCCGTCAAAATAGCCGGTCAGCTCGGTGATGTCCATAAGAAACTCCTGGTCCCCGCTGGCAAGGCGGGCGATGCGCCCGTCGGGGCTGACGGTGATCTCCAGGGGGACCTGGCTGTAATCGGGGAGGGTATAGGTCATGGTGTCCAGGTCAAAGAGGTACAGCGCCTCGCTCCAGGCCCCGGTGCCCCAGCCCCAGAACAGGGCCGCCGCCGCTTCGGGCCTGCCGTCGGAGTCGAAGTCGTCCACCAGCAGGAGGGGGCTTTTGCTATATTTGCCGTTGCCGCCCCAGAACAGGGGAAAATACTCCGCCCTGTTCTGATACCGCAGGACAATGCCGTAACAGGGAAGATACCCGCTCCCCAGCCAGGCGTCGTCCCCGTCGGACGTCTTGCCCACCACGCCGTAGAGGGTGACGTCGTAGGCTTCATCATAGGCCAGGGGCAGGAGGAGGTCCTGCCAGCAGTCCTGGCGGGAGACGTTGTACAGGTTCTCCACCGCTTCCCGGGGCAGGTCTCTGGGGTCCAGGTTTTTTATCGCGGAGGTCTCCTCCTCAGTGAGCAGCTCGAAGGGCTCGTCCAGCAGGCACTCCGGGGTGATGCCGATGTCCAGCCGGACGGGCTGCCAAATTTCCTCCGTGCAGACCTGGACACGGCTCAGATTGTCATAGCTGCGGGCGGAGCTGCCCACCGGCTCAAAGGGGAAGAACAGGTCGGCCGTGAGGGTCTGGGAGCCGTCGTCGGTCTGGGCCCAGAGGGTGAAGCACTCCTCCCCCAGCCCCGACGGGGACCTGTTCGGGCTGGAGACCAGGCCGGTGACCCGCCAGCCGCCGGAGTCGCGGGTGTATCCGTTCAGCCATTGCAGAGCCTGGAAGTAGACTGGCATGGGCAGCTCTGCGGCGCTGCTCCGGTCGTAGTAGAACAGCTCGTCGGTCTCCAGCTGCCACATGGAGGCGGGCTCGTCCTTCCCCCATTCAAACTCCGGGTTGACGGTGTAGACATCCACCCCGCCAGGGGCCAGCAGGGCAAGCCGGCTGTCCCAGTAGGCCTCATATTCTTCAAAGGCCCCCCGGGGGCCCTCAGGAGGGTCATTCACAAGGCGCGCGTCCCCCTCCACCGGCCAGATCCAGTTCAGATACTCGCTGTCGTCAAAGCGGAGCACCCCCGCCTGGCCGGTGTACTGGCCGTTCTCCTGGCCGTTGAAGGTGTACAGCAGGCAGGGCTTGCCGTCGTAGTTCTGGAAGGTGACCACGTTAGCCGCGCCGTTCTTCAGCGAGCGGTGGAACGTGGACCAGGCCAGCTCCTGGGTCTCCCGGTCCATCACCCCCAGGATCAGGGTGTTCTCCAGGTGGTCCTCCACCAGGGCGGCCCCCAGGATGTAGTCCTCCCCCCAGATGGAGTCCAGCAGCCGGGCGGTGGGGTCCTGGAAGGGCCGCAGTGTGTCGGCGGACTGGAACAGGGCCTGGAGCAGCCCGTACTCCACATCGTTCCGGGGCTGGTAGTCGGCGGCCAGGGCGGACTGCCGGAGTTCGGGCGGGTGCTCCGGAATGGACACGTTCCCCGGCTGGGAGGTTTTTTCCGCCTCGGCCACCTGGCAGGACACCAGATTGCCGCAGAAAATGCACACGGCGAATATCAGCGCCAGAAACAGGGCCGGAGGCCGCTTTTTGGGCCCGGAGATAATATTTTTGATGCGCAGCTCGGTCACCCTGGCCGACCCGGACAGAGGGGTGGAGAAGGGCGTGCGGGGCATTTTCTCTTTCATGTCCATTTCCTTTCTGTCAATCATCGGAGAAGAATCCGATTCCGCTGGTCAGGTTGTACAGGTCCCAGCAGCCCAGGGGCTCGCCGTCGGCGATATCGGGCCGGGATAGGCACCACTCCCAGAGGCTCTGTGCCCCATACAGCTCGGTGCCCGGCTGGTTGCCCCTGGCCTCGGGGGAGTAGAGGATAAACCACGCGCCGGGCCGGAGGGCGTTTCCGTCTCCGTCGGTGAAGCCGTTGGGACCGCTGGAGATTTTGTGGAAGCCGTCTTCGTCCCACTCCTTGCCCACGGGGTATTTGGTGTCCAGCACCAGCTCCTCCAAAGTGAGGGACCAGGAGTGCTTGGTGAGCTGGACAAAGTCTCCCAGCTTTCCGTGGAACTGGCAGACATACTGGATGGAGCCGTCGGAGTCGTGGTAGTCCCCGGTAAAGGTGCCGTCCGGGTTCAGGTCCAGCCCGGTGCACCACGCCCCCGCCCCGCTGAGGAAAATCATACTGAGGGGCTGATCAAAGGGCAGGGTATCCACCGCCCCCACAGGCTCCGGCGCGGGATAGGCGGCGGTCATGGCCGCCTGGAAGTCCCGCAGATTCTCCTCCAAAGATTTGTCCGGGTTTCGAGTAAAGATGTCCGGGTAAGCGTCCAGCCAGGGCAGGGGCAGCTCCGGCTCCTCCGCCACCAACTCCCCGTCCCGCACCACCAGCCGCCAGGCGTGGCTGAACAGCCCAAGGCTGGGGCATTCGGTGGTGCCGTTGAGCTCCTCCACATAGGTGGCGATGGCCGCCGGGTCGAAGCCGTTGTGGAAGGGGGCGTTGAAGTTCAGGTCAAATTGGACGCTGTTGGACTGGATGACCTCCTCAAACTCCCCGGAAAGGTTGCCGATATGGTAGCTGTAGAAGTAGACTCCCGGATAGTCGTTATCATCATAACAGCGCAGGATATAGTCCTGCCCGCCGGTGTAGCTGTAGACGCAGACCCCCGGCTGCTCCCGGTCGATGAGCGTCTCCCCCTCCCAGAACTGTACCTCCTCGTCGATGTAACCGCTGGGCCGGTGCTCCACCACCAGACGCACCTCCTCCGGAATACCGTTGTGGTTCAGGTCGAAGCTCAGCTCTGAGGCGGGCAGGTACTCAGGCTCTTTCGGTTCCGGTTGAGAGAGGTTTTTCGGCTGGGAGACGTCCTCTGTCCGGGAGGTATCGGGCGGATCGGTCTCCGCCTCAGCCACCTGGCAGGACACCAGATTGCCGCACAGCAGGCAGACAGAGAACACCAGCGCCAGAAACAGGACCGGGGGCTGCTTTTTGGGCCCGGAGAGGATATTTTTAATCCGCAGCTGGGTGGTTTTGGCCGACCCGGAAAGAGGGGTGGAGAAGGGCGTGTGGGGCATTTTGTCTTTCATGGGAGAACTCCTTTCGTAGTAAGCCTCCTTTTTTGAAAGGAGGTGTCTGGCCGCAGGCCAGACGGAGGATTGTATTTCGGCGAAGCCGAAATATGCGCAGCATACAAGGGCTTTGAGCCCTCTGTAGGGGCGGACATTGTCCGCCCGCTTTTTCGGACCCGGCCTGTTAATGGCGGGCGCACAATGTGCTCCCCTACACAACCGCCTGATTCCAACGGCGCGCCGGGGTCGTCGCGCCCTACACACATCGCCTCCCCCTTGCGGGGGCCTTTTTGCGCGTTTAATCGGCCTTCCTCTGCAATCTCGCCACCGCGTCCAGGATGGTCTGGCCGTAGGCGGAGAAGTCGGATTTTGGGAGGGAGCGCAGGGCGTCCTCGTCGCAGGCCAGCTCGATATCCCGCTCCACCAGCCGGACCATATACCACGCCAACGGGTTAAACCAGTGCAGGGCGTTGACCCACATGGCCAGACCCTTGAGCCAGATATCCCGGCGGCGGTAGTGGGTGAGCTCGTGGAGCAGGGAGAAGCCCAGGGCCTCGCCGGACACCCCCTCCTGGGGCAGGAGGATGGCGGGGCGGAGCATTCCAGCCAGCATGGGCACCTTCAGCCCCTGGCACATGAGCAGACGGGGCCGCTTGTGGAGGCCCAGCCGGTCCCCCAGCTGGTTAAAGGCGGCGATAGCGGCCCCGTCGGTGACGGGGGCGGACCACCGGCGCAGGTAGGACAAAAACCGCAGATGGGCCCAGACGTTCCACAGCAGCATGGCCGCCGCCCCGGCCAGCCACACGCCCAGCAGGATCTTGGCGGGGTCGATGGGGTTCCTGGAGGGAGACTCATGCTTGATATTGCCGGAGCCGCTCCAGGCGTGGCCGGGCTGGTGCGGTTCTTTCGGCGCTCCGGGCGCGAGCGCCTCCCCCGAGCCGGAAGCGGCGGGCGGCATAGGCTGGACCGCCGGGGGCGGGTTGGGGATGTCCACCTGGATGGGGGCCCTGGTCTCCACGTGGGGGAGCAGGGGGAGGGGGACGGCCAGCCGCAGGCACAGCAGCAGCCAGGCCCAGCACCGCCACCTGGCCCCGTAGCGGCCCCAGGTGGTTTTCCCTGCCAGGGCCAGCAGAATTACAGCGGCGGAGCCCCCCAACGTGAGAGCCCCCAGGGTGAGAAAAATCTGATTCATTCCGTACGCCCTCCGCCCAGCTGGTCCAGCAGGGCACGCAGGTCCTCCAGCTCGCCCTGAGCGAAGCCCTCCCGGGCCAGGGCGGCCACGAAGTTCCGGGGGGAGCCGTAGAGCCGGTCCAGCACCGCCCGGCTGTCGAAGGCCTGATAGGTCTCCTGGTCTACCAGGGGGGTGTACAGATTGCTTTTGCCCTCCCGGCGGACGGCGGCGAAACCCTTGTCCACCAGGCGGGAGAGGTAGGTGTTGATGGTGTTGGCGGCCCAGCCGAAGGGGGCCAGCCGGTCCTCCAGGGTGGCCCGGGGGGTGTCCGGCCCGGTGGCCCACAGGGCCTTCATGACCTCGAGCTCAGTGTCGGGAAGCCGTTTCATAGGATCACATCCACTTCAAATGTAGTTGATTATTATACTACACTTGAAGTAGATGAGAGTCAAGTTACAGAGTAGTTACAAAAAACTTCATAGAATTTTCATAGACTTTTTTGGCCTTCCATGATAGAATGGCAGAGCGTATAAGGAAAAGTATGCCTGTCCCTGTTTGAGCGGCTGTCCGGCTGGGAAGCATTGAACTGTCGGACAAAACAGGGACAGACGAGGGCGCTGACAGGCGCGTGGAGGTTCATTTGAAAAGAGAAGTATTAGGCATCCGCTTTGACGACCTGACCCGTGAGGAGGCCGCCCAGGCGGGCTCCGCCCTGCTGGCGGAGGACAAATTTCACTATGTAGTCACTCCCAATCCGGAGTTTATCCTGGCGGCGGAGAAGGACGCCGCCTTCCGCCAGGTCCTCAACGAGGCCGATCTGGTCCTGGCCGACGGCATCGGGGTGGTCTACTCCGCCAAGCTCCAGGGCACCCCTCTGAAAGGCCGGGTGCCCGGCATCGAGTTCGCCGCGGACATGCTGGCCTGTCTGAACAGGACGGGCGGGCGGCTCTATCTCCTGGGGGCCAAGCCCGGCGTGGCCGAGGAGGCGGGGCAGCGCATTCTGGAGCGGCACCCCAACATCACCCTGTGCGGCACCCAGGACGGCTATTTTCAGGATGAGGAGGCCGCCTTGCTGAAGGTGGCCGCCGCCCGGCCCGACCTGCTCTTCGTCTGCCTGGGGGCACCCAAGCAGGAGAAGTGGATGGCCCGGTGGGGCAGGCACACCGGCGCGCGGCTGGCCATCGGCCTGGGGGGGGCGCTGGACGTCTTCGCCGGGAGGGTGGAGCGGGCCCCCGAGTCCTGGCAGAGGCTGGGCCTGGAGTGGGCCTACCGGCTGAAAAAGGAGCCCCAGCGGGCCGGCCGGATGGCCAAGCTCCCCCTGGTGCTGGTGAAGGCGGCGGGGGAGCGGTTCAAGAAGGCGTAGGGCGCGACGACCCGGCGCGCCGTTTGCCCGGCGCATGTTGGAGCGGGCGGACAGTGTCCGCCCCTACAGAGATGTGCCCCAATATCATTTTGATTTTAGGAGGACAAAAGGATGGTATACATTCTGTTAGCCCCCGGCTTTGAGGAGATCGAGGCCCTGGCCCCCGCCGACCTGCTGCGCCGGGCGGGGATCGAGACGGCGCTGGTGTCCGTCACCGGAGAGCCCGTCCCGGGCAGCCACGGCATCACCGTCACCGCCGACGTGACCCTGGACGAGGTAGACCTGTCCAAAATGGACATGGTGGTCCTGCCCGGGGGCGGGCCGGGGTATAAGAACCTGGGGAAGGACCCCCGGGTGGAGGCGCTGGTCCGGGAGGCGGTCAAGCGGGACATCTGGGTAGCCGCCATCTGTGCCGCCCCTACCCTCCTGGGCCGCTGGGGCCTGCTGGAGGGCAAAAAGGCTATCTGCTACCCCGGCATGGAGGATCAGCTCACCGGAGCCCTGGTGCAGACGGCGCCAGGCGAGATAAGAGACGGCAAGATCATCACCGGCCGGGCCGCCGGGGCCGCCTTCGACTTCGGACTGGCCCTCATCGAGGCTCTGGAGGGCAAGGGTGCGGCTCAGCAAGTGCGCAGTGCCATCTACTATTGACCTGGAGAAGGGGGAGCTGCGCCGCCGGGTGCGGGAGCGGCTGGCCGCCCTGACCCCAGAGGAGCTTGTCCGCAGCGACGATGCCCTCTTCACCCGCTTTCTGGCTCTGCCCCAGGTGAAGGAGGCCAAAACCGTCTTTGCCTTCCAGGGGATTCCCGCTAGAGAGCCGGACACCGCCCGCCTCATCGGCGAGCTGGTCCGCCGGGGCAAGACGGTGGGCCTGCCCCGGATGCTGCCAGAGCGCCGGATGGAGGTGCGCCGCTATGCTCCGGACAGGCCCCTGGTGAAGGCCTCCTTCGGCATCCTGGAGCCGGGGGAGGACTGTCCCCTGCTGCCCCGGGAGGAGATCGGCCTTGCGCTGGTCCCCGCCCTGTGCTATGACAGGCGGGGGTATCGCCTGGGCTTTGGCGGCGGGTATTACGACCGCTGGCTGGAGGGCTTTTCCGGAGTGAAAATCGGCCTGTGCCGGGGGGTGGTCCTCCAGGACCGGGTGCCGGTAGAGGCGCACGATGCCCGGGCAGACCTGCTGGTCACCGAGGAGGAGAGCCTGTCCTTCTGAGGACAGGGAAAGAAGCGGGAGACCCGCTCCCGCCCCTTTCGCTGTGTAGTCAGCAGCCGCAGTCGTTGTCGCAGCCGCAGCCACAGTCATTGTTGCAGCCGCAGCCGTTGTTGCAGCCACAGCCGTTGTTGCAGCCGCAGTTGTTGCCGCAGCCGTTGCCGCCCCAGCCGAAGAGGATGATAATCAGGATGATGATCCACAGCGCGCTGTTGCCGCCCCAACCGTTGTTCCCACAGAACATAACATTTCACCTCACTTGATTCCGCCGGGACGCTGTCCCCGCGTTCTGTACTATTCTATGGCCCCTGTTTGTCCCTGGTGACAGCCCTCAGGGGAAAATTGTTAGGAGCTGACCTGAATGTCTCAGGAGAACTATTACCACCAGTCCGGCCAGCGGCGCGGCGAGCACCGGGCCCCCTCCTCCCACGGGGAGCAGGGGGGGAGCGGCCGCTCTGACCGCCCTCAGGGGGAGCACTCCCGCCGGCCCAGAAAGAAAAAACGCCGCTCTGCGGGCCGCACTGCCGCCCTGGTGCTGCTGTATGTGACGGCGGTCATCGGCCTGTCGGTTCTGCTGGCCTGCGTGGGCTGGCGGATGGCGGAGGACGTGCTGGCGCTGAAGAAGGACTTTAAGGAGGTCACCTTCACCATCACCCCGGAGGACGACTTTGAGGATGTAGTGAACCGGATGGAGAAGGAGGAGCTGATCGAGTATAAGCTGCTCTTCAACATCTTCGCGTCCATCACCCACAAAAAGGACAGCTTTTCCCCGGGGACCTACACCCTGAACACCGACATGGACTACCGTGCCCTGCTGGCCGGTATCCGGGCCAACTCCGCCAACCGCTCCCAGGTCCGGGTGAGCATCCCGGAGGGCTATAACATCGACCAGATTTTCGCCCTGCTGGTGGAGAAGGGGGCCGCCTCCTCAGTGGAGGAGCTGCGTGAGACTGCCGCCAATCACGACTACGCCTTCTCCTTCCTTCAGGATATCCCCCTGGGAGACTACCACCGGCTGGAGGGCTATCTCATGCCCTCGACCTACGACTTCTATACTCCCCACGACCCGGTCCTGGCGCTGAACAAGCTGATGGTCTTTTTTGACAGTCAGGTCACCGACGACATGCGGGAGAAGATCGCCGCCTCTGAATACAGCCTTCGGGAGATTCTCACCATCGCCTCCCTCATCGAGCGGGAGACCACCGGCTCGGACCGCACGGAGATTTCCGCCGTCATCCACAACCGGCTGAAGCACCCCGACGCCGGCACCCAGGGCTACCTTCAGATCGACGCCACCCTGGTGTATATCAACGGCGGCAAGGAGCCCACCGCCGCCGACCGGGAGATCGACTCCCCTTACAACACCTACAAGTATAAGGGCCTGCCCCCCGGACCTATCGCGAACCCGGGCATGGAGTCCATTGTGGCCGCCATGAACCCGGCGGACAGCGACAATTATTACTATGCTCTGGGCGACGACAAGACCCACCACTTCTTCAAGACCTACGACCAGCTGCAAAAGTTCATCGCCAGCCAGGAGCGGTACAAGGGCTAGTGTGGAAGGAAAAGCCTCCCTTTGAAAAGGGAGGTGGCATTTGCGGAGCAAATGACGGAGGGTTTTCCCCTATCGAAACGCATCTGTCTCGTTAGGAGAAAACCCCCGCCCGCTTTGCGGGAGCCCCCTTTGCGAAGGGGGCCTTTTTTAAGGAGAGATTTGTCATGAAGAGCCTTGAGCTCCTCGCCCCGGCGGGGGACATGGAACGGCTGGAGATGGCGGTGGCCTACGGGGCAGACGCCGTCTATCTGGCGGGGAACACCTTTGGAATGCGGGCCTTTGCCGGAAACTTTTCTCCCGAGGAGCTGAAACGGGCGGTGGCACTCTGTCGTGCCCGGGAGGTGCGGGTCCATGTCACCTGCAACACCATGCCCCGGAACGGCGAAGTCTGCCGCCTGCCGGAGTGGCTGGAGTATCTGGAGGAGCTGGGGGTGGACGCCGTCATTTTAGCTGATGTGGGCGTTCTGGCCCTGACGAAGCGGTACGCCCCCCACGTCCAGGTCCACATTTCCACCCAGGCCAGCGTAGTGAACTACCAGTCCGCCCGGGCATGGCACGAGCTGGGGGCCGGCCGGGTAATTTTGGCCCGGGAGATGTCTCTGGAGGAGATCAGGGAAATCCGGGCCAGGACGCCCCCTGAGCTGGAGCTGGAGGTCTTTGCCCATGGAGCCATGTGCGTCAGCTACTCCGGGCGGTGCCTGCTGTCCAACTATATGACCGGCCGGGACTCCAACCGGGGCTCCTGCGCCCAGCCCTGCCGCTATCAGTACGCCCTCATGGAGGAGAAGCGGCCGGGGGAGTATTTTCCCGTTTATGAGGAGAACGGGGAGACCTACATCATGAACTCCCGGGATATGTGTATGATTGACCATATGGGAGAGCTGGCGGAGGCCGGGGTGGATTCGGTGAAGCTGGAGGGGCGGGCCAAGTCGGCCTACTATGCCGCCGTCGTCACCGGGGCCTACCGCCACGCCATTGACGCCGCAGCAGCAGGGGTCCCCCTGGACCCGGTATGGCGGGACGAGGTGGAGCACATCAGCCACCGGCACTACTCCACCGGCTTCTTCTACGGCCAGCCGGGGCAGTTCACCGAGAACGCCCGGTATGTCCGGGACTGGCAGATCGTGGCCAAGGTGCAGTCCTGCGACGGGGAGGGGAACGCTGTCCTGACCCTGAATAATAAGTTCCGGGTGGGCGACGCCCTGGAGCTGGTGGGCCCCGACGTCCGGCCCCAGGCCCTTACCGTGGAGGGGCTGTGGGACGGGGAAGGCCTCCCCCTGGAGGAGGTCCGCACCCCCCAGATGGTTTTCCGCATGAGGCTGCCCCGGCAGGTCCCGCCCCTGTCCCTGCTGCGGCGGAAGGCGGACCTGTCGCCGGTGTAGGGGCGCACATTGTGCGCCCGCATGAAACAGGTCCGGAATACGGCGGGCGGACAATGTCCGCCCCTACAAAGAAACAACGTGGGACCCGCCCCCCTGGGCGGGTCATCCTGAATAGACTGTTGGCCCGCCGAGGGCGGCGGGCCCCACATGAGGAGTGAAGATATGACCCCCACCTACGACCAAATGGGCGACTGGCTGGAGGCGATTGCCCAGGAGTTTCCGGAGGCCTTTTTCGAGGACCTGGACGGGGGCATCCAGCTGGAGGAAAAAGCCAACCCAGACCCGGCCTTCCCCCCGGGCGAGATGTATATCATGGGGGAGTACGTCCACAGCAATCTGGGCCGTTATATTGTGCTGTACTACGGCTCCTTCGCCGCCCTGCTCAGAGATGAGGACGAGGAGGGCTGGAGGGACGAAATCTTCGCCACCGTGGCCCACGAGTTCACCCACCACCTGGAGGAAACCGCCGGGCTCCACGCTCTGGACGACAAGGACCTGGAGTTTCTCCGGGATGCGCTGGCGGAATATGAGGACGAGTAAGCAAAACGCAGTTTTCCGCTAAAGTTCTTTTTCGGTTCCTTTTTCTTTCAAGAAAAAGGAACAAAATTGCGGAGATTCGATCTCACCGATCATTCTATATTGAGAAAGGAAGTCTTTAATCATGGAAAACTTTATCTACTACACCCCCACAGAGGTAGTCTTTGGCCGGGGCGGCGCGGACCAGGCCGGGGAGCTGGTCAAGCAGGCAGGAGCCACCAAGGTGCTCATCCATTACGGCGGCCAGAGCGCGGTGAAGTCCGGGCTCATTGACCGGACCAAGGCCGCCCTGGACAGGGCCGGCGTGGCCCACGTGGAGCTGGGCGGCGTGGTGCCCAACCCCCACCTGGACAAGGTGCGGGAGGGCATCGCCCTGTGCAGGGAGGCCGGGGTGGACTTTATCCTGGCAGTGGGAGGAGGCTCAGTCATCGACTCCGCCAAGGCCATCGCCTACGGCCTGGGCGAGCCGGACAAGGACGTGTGGGAGCTGTTCCAGCACGTCCGGGAGGCCAGGGCCTGCCTGCCGGTTGCCTCCATTCTGACTATCGCCGCCGCGGGCAGCGAGATGAGCAACAGCTGCGTAATCACCAACCAGGATACCGGGGAGAAGCGGGCCTACAACGACGACATCAGCCGGCCCAAATTCACCGTCATGGACCCGGAGCTCACCATGACCCTGCCGGATTACCAGACTCAGTCGGGCTGCGCCGACATCATCATGCACACCATGGAGCGGTATTTCACCGGCGTGGACCATCCCATGGAGCTGACCGACGGCCTGGCTGAGGCCCTGATGCGCACCGTGATGAAGTACGCCCAGGTTCTCCACCAGGACCCGAAGAACTACGAGGCCCGGGCGGAGGTCATGTGGGCCGGCTCCCTGGCGCACAACGGCCTGACCGGCTGCGGCACCGAGGGGGGCGACTGGACTACCCACATGCTGGAGCACGAGCTGGGCGGCATGTTTGACGTCACCCACGGTGCCGGTCTGGCGGCTGTCTGGTCCAGCTGGGCCCGGTATGTCTACAAGGACAATCTGCCCAGGTTTGTAAAGTATGCCGTCAACGTCATGGGTGTGACCCCCGGGGCCAGCGACGAGGAGACCGCCCTGAAGGGCATCGCCGCCATGGAGGACTTCTACCGCAGCATCGCCATGCCCACCAACCTGCGGGAGCTGGGAATCGCCCCCACCGAGGAGCAGATTCTCCAGATGGCCAAGTCCTGCGCCCAGGCCACCGGCGGCAGCAAGGGCGCCATCAAGGTTCTGTATGAGGCAGACATGGCGGCCATCTACCGCATGGCTCTGTAAAAATGGCGGAGGCTGTCCGGGGGCGCTTCGCCCCCAGCCCCAGCGGGCGGATGCACCTGGGCAACCTGTGGTCCTGCCTGCTGGCCTGGCTGGCCGCCCGGAGCGCCGGCGGGGAGATAGTCCTCCGGCTGGAGGACCTGGACCCAGACAGGTGCCGCCGGGAGTACTGCGACCAGATTATGCGGGACCTGGAGTGGCTGGGCCTGGACTGGGACGGACAGCCGGTATACCAGTCTGAACGGACCGCAAGCTATGCGGCGGCCTTCCGGGAGCTGGAGGGGCAGGGGCTCATTTACCCCTGCTTCTGTACCCGGGCGGAGCGGCTGGCCGCCTCCGCCCCCCACCAGTCCGACGGGACGGCTGTCTATAACGGCCGGTGCGCCCGGCTGACGGCGGAGGAGCGGGCGGAGCTGTCCAAGTCCCGCCGCCCCGCCTGGCGGGTCCGGGTTCCGGAAAAGACGATTACTTTTTGTGATTTGCTCCAGAAGAATTACAGGGAGGACTTAAAACGGGAGTGCGGGGACTTCATCCTCCGCCGGTCCGACGGGGTGTTTGCCTACCAGCTGGCCGTGGTGGTGGACGACGCCATCATGGGGGTCAATCAGGTGGTGCGGGGGAGGGACCTGCTGTCCTCCACCCCCCGGCAGCTGTGGCTCCAGGACCGGCTGGGCCTGCCTCACCCGGAATACGGCCACCTGCCCCTTCTCCTGGCCCCCGACGGCCGGCGGCTGGCCAAGCGGGACCGGGACCTGGAGCTGGGCCGGCTTCAGGAGGAGTACACCGCCCCCCAGCTGGTGGGTCTGCTGGCTCACGCCGCCCGCCTCACCGACCGCCCTGAGGCGGCCACCCCCCAAGAGCTGCTGCCCCTCTTTTCCTGGGAAAAGCTGCCCAAGGAGAACATAGAAGCGCCCCGCTGACGCGGGGCGCTTTGCTCATTTATCCTCCAGGAGCTTGTTGAGCTCGGTCATGAAGGTGTTGATGTCCTTGAACTGGCGGTAGACCGAGGCGAAGCGGACATAGGCCACCTCGTCCAGCTTTTTCAGACGCTCCATCACCAGCTCGCCGATCTGGGCGGAGCTGACCTCCCGGTCCATCTGGTTCTGCAGGGCCTGCTCAATCTCCATTACGGTATTTTCCAGGGTCTGATAGGACACCGGTCGTTTCTCACAGGCGCGGATCAGGCCGCCCAGCACCTTGTTCCGGTCGAAGCTCTGGCGGCTGCCGTCCTTTTTGACCACCATCAGGGGCAGGCTCTCCACCGTCTCATAGGTGGTAAAGCGCTTGTGGCAGGACAGGCACTCCCGGCGGCGGCGGATGCTTGACCCCTCGTCGGCGGGACGGGAATCCACCACCTTGCTCTCCAGATAACCGCAGTAAGGACATTTCATGGCGCATACCTCCTGTTGTGCTCGGGGGTAATTCTAATACCATTATACCACAGGATATGGGGCGCGTACAAGTCCCTTTGACAATTTTCAGAGGAGAATTTCTTAAAATTCCCAGTCTGTCAGACCGTCGACCCAGGGCGTGGAGGGCAGCTAGTTCCCGCTCGCTTCGTCATAGACCCGCACCTCGCCGGGATAAACCCGCTGCCGGCCATACTCGTCGGTATAGACGGCCGCCTCACAGTACTGGTGACCGGGCTCCAGGGTGACGTCCTGGGGCCGCCGCCAGATATACTCCTCCGTGGGCGTTCCGTTCCGGCTTGTGGTCTCTATGCCGCCCTGATACCACAGGAGCAGCTTCCGGTCCTGAAACAGACCCACCTGAAGCTCGGCGGGGGGCTGGGGATACCAGCTCAGAGCTCCGCGATACTGGTCGCGATTGTCCAGAACCTTGAGCCCCTGCCTGACGTCGCCTTCCGTGGATATCTGGTGGGCCAAAACGCCGTCCCTTCCCTCAAGCCAGAGTGTGCTGCTCACAAAGAGATCAGGTAAGGTGCTGCTGTACAGGTCATAGAAGTCGTCCAGCCATTGAGTCTCCCGCTTGTCTCCGGTGATGAGCACTGCCGACAAGTCGATCTGGTCGGAGAGGGGGCAGGTGATCTGCCCAGTAAAGGCGTGGTCCGCCCCCGGATCCACCGGCAGCTCCACGGTGTCCTCCCCGCTGCAGGCCACGAACAGGGCTGTCATCCCCTCCACATAGGTCCGGGGCACCACCCGAATCTGAAAGGTGACGGTGTTGGCCCGGAGGTCGGTGGAGACTGGATCGGCGGACCACTCCGCCGTCAGATTGTTCTGGCTTTTCAGGATGTTCTCCACCCGGCCGGTGATGGAGCTGATCTGCCGGTCCACAGAGCTCTGTACGTTGTATATGGAGTCGTGCAGGCCGTTGTACTGCTGCTCCATCTCCCTGATCTTGCTGCTGGTGCCGACAAGCAGAGCGATCATAATGCCGCACATGGCGAAGAGAAAGCGCACCGACCACTGGTCCCACACCGACTTCCGGGGCTCGGGCTGGGCGGCCTGGTAGCGGGACAGGATGTCCTCCACCAGCTTCTCCTGGTCCGGGCTGACCGTTTCAGGCGTAGTCTCTTCCACCCCCAGCAGCCAGCCCACCGGGACAGAGAAAATCCTGCTCAGGGTGATGAGCTTGTCGATCTCGGGCAGGGAGGCGTCAGACTCCCATTTGTAGATGGCCTGCCGGGATACCCCCAGCTGCTCCCCCAGCCCCTCCTGGGACAGGCCCAGCTCCTTGCGCTTTTGGGCGATGCGTTGTCCGATTGTCATGATATTCGCCCTCCTTTCGCCTCCAACATACCACCAGAAACCGCCCGTCCGCCACCAACCGGGGGCTTGTTTTTTGTCAACCGGCGGTTTACATGGGGGAATTATACCCCGTTTCGCCTGGAAGTACAAGCAGGGGCGGCCTCCGGGCGCCCCGAAAAAATACGATTGCCAGCGGGGCGGCGCGGAGGCCGCCCCCTACCTTACCTCTGGCAGGGCGGTGCCGTAATCCTCCTGAAACTCGGTCATCATGGCCCAGTACCGCTTGGGCATGTTGGTCATGCGGCATTTGGGGTTGTACCGGCCCTGGATGGCGATGGTGTCGTAGAAGGCCCGCCACAGCTTCCGATAGGCCAGCTCCTCCGTTCCGGCGGGGCCCAGGGAGAAGTCCTCCACCGGCAGAATGGCGCTCCCCCGGGGGCCGGGCTGGTGAAAGAGCGCCTCCCTGTGGGTCCGGTCGTGGAGAACGAAGCGCTCCTGGGGGTAGCGGCCGCAGAAGTGGGGCCGGAGCAGGGGGAGGACCCGGTTTTTGGGCTCGATCTCCCCCGCCAGCACTCCCTCCAGGTCGGAGAACCGGGTGAAGCCCTTGTACATGTGGGCCTCGTGCTCCAGGTGCCACACCGCCTTGCGCACCTTGTCCACCGTGGGGTCGGTGAGGTTCCGGACGATTGCGGGCCCCTGAGCGTAGGCCAGGCGGAGATAGCGCCACAGCCAAAGCTCCCTGTCCGGCAGGCAGGTGAGAAAGGTCCGCACCGCCAGCCGCTGGCCCTCCGTCCCGAATTTGGCGAAGGAGCGGTATACCCGCAGGGCGCGGGCCTGGTCGGTCTCCACCGTCCGCAGGGGGTAGAGGGAGCAGCACATGTCCTCCGGGGTGCGGAACTCCACCGGCTCCTCCCGGCTGGTCCAGCTGTCGAACACGCAGGTGAGAAAGCCGGGGTAGCTGCCGTCGTATTGGTAACAGACCTGGGTCCAGGACATGGGGTGCACCTCCCTCCATAAAACCGGATGTAGGGCGGGACGACCTCGGCCCGCCGTCTAAAGCGGCTGCTAAACCTAAAAGACGGCGCGCCGGGTCGTCGCGCCCTGCAAAGCGCCTGCTAAACCGAAAGCAATCATCAGAATACATGACACCCTGTAGGGGCGGATATCATCCGCCCGCAGGATGATGCGGTGTATGCCGGCAGAACGGGCGGATAATATCCGCCCCTACACGGCGCTGTCAAACAGCGACAGCTGCTCCGGCTCCGGGCCGGCCAGGGCGGGGGCCTCCAGGGCAACCAGCCGGCGGAGCAGACCGTCCTGGCTGACCCGCAGGCCCTCCATCATCCGGCCGGAGCAGGTGAGAAAATACTGAGCTCGCTTAAGGACCACCCCCAGCCGCTTCAGCCCCTCGAAATTCAGTGGACCCACCCGCCGGGCTCGGAGGATGCGTTTGGCCGACCGCACCCCCAGCCCGGGCACCCGGAGGAGAGCCTCGTAGTCCGCCCGGTTGACCTCCACCGGAAAGAACTCCAAATGCCGCAGGGCCCAGCAGCACTTAGGGTCCAGGCGCGGGTCCAGGTCGGGCCGGGACTCGTCCAGAAGCTCCTCCGCCCGGAAGTGGTAGTACCGCAGCAGCCAGTCGGCCTGATACAGCCGGTGTTCCCGGAGAAGGGGCGGCTTGAAGTCCTCCGCCACCGGCAGAAGGGGACTGGAGGAGACGGGCATATAGGCGGAGTAGAACACCCGCTTGAGCTGGTAGCGGTCGTATAGGGCCTGGGTGAGGGTGAGGATCTGCCGGTCACTCTCCGGGGTGGCCCCCACGATCATCTGGGTGGACTGGCCCGCCGGGGCGAACCGGGGGGCGTGGCGGTAGACGGCAAGCTCCTGCCTGGAGGCGGTGATGCCGTCCCGGATCTGGGCCATAGGGGTGAGGATGGCCTCCTTTTTCTTGTCCGGGGCGAGAAGGGCCAGGCTGGGAGAGGAGGGCAGCTCAATGTTCACACTCATCCGGTCGGCCAGCAGGCCCAGCCGGTGGGTGAGGAGAGGGTCGGCCCCGGGGATGGCCTTGGCGTGGATATAGCCCCCGAAGCGGTGCTCCTCCCGAAGGATGCGCAGGGTGCGGATCATCAGCTCGGTGGTGTAGTCCGGGCTCCGGATCACCGCCGAGGAGAGGAACAGCCCCTCAATGTAGTTCCGGCGGTAGAAGCCCATGGTCAGCTCGCACAGCTCCTCCGGGGTGAAGGCCGCCCGGGGGGTGTCGTTGGATTTTCGGTTGACGCAGTACTGGCAGTCGTAGACGCACACGTTGGTCTGGAGCACCTTCAGCAGGGTGACGCACCGGCCGTCAGCGGAGAAGGAGTGGCAGCAGCCGGCCAGCATGGTGCTGCCGATGGTCCCCGGACGGGCGGAGCGGTCCAGGCCGCTGGAGGTGCAGGCGGCGTCGTACTTGGCGGCGTCGGCCAGGATATTCAGCTTGTCCAGCAGCTCCATAGGGCGCCTCCTAAAAACAATGTTCGATAGAACTAATGTACTATGATTATACCGCAAAAATACGTCCTGTCAAGAGGGAATTTTTGTAAGAGGAAAAATATTGCAAGGGCCCCGGAAAAGGGGTATAATGTTCCCGTTACGGGGGCGGAAAAGGCAAACCCTTATGCGGCTGCGAATCCCGGTCCCCGGAGGTAACAAATATGGTAAAAGCGATTGTAGGCGCCAACTGGGGCGACGAGGGCAAGGGCAAGATTACCGACATGCTGGCCGAACGGTCCGACGTGGTCATCCGCTTTCAGGGGGGCGCCAACGCCGGCCACACCATCATCAACAACTACGGCCGGTTTGCCCTGCACACCCTGCCCTCGGGGGTGTTCTACCCCCATGTCACCAACGTCATCGGCAACGGCGTGGCCCTGGACATCGCAAAGCTGGTGGGCGAGCTGGCGCAGGTGGAGGCCCAGGGGGTGCCCGAGCCCAGGCTGATCGTCTCCGACCGGGCCCAGCTGCTCATGCCCTACCACATCCTCCAGGACACCTATGAGGAGGCCCGGCTGGGGGGCAGGGCCTTCGGTTCCACCAAAAGCGGCATTGCCCCCTTTTACTCCGACAAGTATGCCAAGACGGGCATCCAGGTCTGCGACCTCTTCCACGAGGGGCGGCTGCGGGAGCGGCTCACCGCTGCGGTGGAGGTGAAAAACGTCCTCTTTGAGCACCTGTACCACCAGCCCGGGCTGAGCGTGGACGAGCTGATGGGCCAGCTGCTGGAGCTGCGGGAGCGCATCCGGCCCTATGTGGGGGATACGGTGTCCTTTGTCCACCGGGCGCTGGCCCAGGGCAGGACCGTCCTGCTGGAGGGCCAGCTGGGCTCCATGAAGGACCCGGACCTGGGGATCTTCCCCATGACCACCTCCTCCCACACCCTGGCCGGCTACGGCTGCGTGGGGGCCTCGGTGCCCCCAACCGCCATCGAGGACGTGATCTGCGTCACCAAGGCCTATTCCTCCTGCGTGGGCTCCAGCACCGAGCCCTTTGTCAGCGAGGTTACCGGGGAGGCAGGGGATGAGCTGCGCCGCCGGGGAGGCGACAAGGGCGAGTTCGGCGCCACCACCGGCCGGCCCCGCCGGGTGGGCTGGTTCGATGCGGTAGCCACCAAATACGGCTGCATGGTCCAGGGGGCCACCCAGGTGGCCCTCACCTGCCTGGACGTGCTGGGCTATTTGGATGAGATTCCCGTGTGCACCGGCTATGAGATTGACGGGCAGATTACCAGGGCCTTTCCGACCACCCCCGGCCTGCTCCGGGCGAGGCCGGTGTTTGAGACCCTCCCCGGCTGGAGGTGCGACGTCCGGGGCTGCACCGACTATGACGCCCTGCCCGCCAATGCCCGGGCCTATGTGGATTTCCTGGAGGCCCAAATCGGCGCGCCTATCACCATGGTCTCCACCGGCCCCAAGCGGGAGGAGATGACCTGCCGGAACCCGAAGATATAAGGACTGTGTAGGGGGCGGTCTCTGTACCGCCCCGTGTGTGTCCGCCTCCCATTCTGCGGGACGGCACAGGGGCCGCCCCCTACAATACCAAAAGGAGAACACCATGAAAAAACTGCTATCCTCGCTGCTGGCCCTGTGCCTGACCCTGTCCCTGGCGGCTGCGCCTGCCTCCGCTCTGACCCTGGAGCAGGCGAAGGAGCTGCTGGCGGACCACTATGTAGACGAGATTTCCCAGGAGATTCTGGAGCTGGACTCTCTGGAGGCCATTCTGGAGGCCCTGGGCGACCCCTACACCATCTACATGACCCCTGAGCAGTACGAGACCTTCAACCAGATGGTGAACGGCCAGATGGTGGTGGGGATCGGCGCCACGGTGGAGGCCGCCTACACGGATGGCTACCGGGTCATGTCCGTCCTGCCCGACTCCCCCGCCCTGGAGGCCGGCCTGAGGGCCGGTGACGTCCTGGTGGCGGTGGACGGCCGGGAGCTCACCGCCGATACCGACCCCCGGGCCTGGATTGTGGGAGAGGAGGGCACCGACCTCACCGTCACGGTGGTCCGGGAGGGGAAGCGGCTGGACTTTACCCTCACCCGCCGGGCGGTGGTGATCCCCATCGTCACCTATGAGGAGCGGGACGGCGCCGGCTACATCAACTGTATCAGCTTCGGCGAGACCACTGCGGAGACCTTTGGAGCGGCCATCAAGGCCATGGAGGACAGCGCCGAGGTGTGGATCGTAGACCTGCGGGCCAACCCCGGAGGGGACAGCGGCGCCACCGCCGCCACCGCCAGCCTCTTCACCGGCGGGGGAGTCATGCTCTATTTCCGGAACAGCTCCGGCCGGTATAACTACACCTATACCCTGCCCGACTACCCCGACCTGACGGATATGCCGGTGATTATCCTCACCAGCGAGCACTCCGCCAGCGGCGCCGAGCTCTTTGCTGGCGACATCCGGGCCTACGGGGCGGGCATCTCCCTGGGGCAGCGCACCTTCGGCAAGGGCACCGCCCAGCTGGTCCTGAACGGGACCAACTGCCCCTATATGGAGAACGGCGAGGCCCTGAAGGTCACTGCCTACCGCTTCTTCGCCCCCGACGGGGCCACCAACTATATCACCGGCGTGCTGCCCACCCTGCTCATCTCCCCGGAGAACACCGAGCGGGCGGCCATGCTGCTGTCCTGCGCCTGGTCCCCCTCCCCGGAGAACCACCTCCAGCTGGAGCTGGCGGGGCAGAGATTCTGTGTCAACGTGGGCGAGGCTCTGGAGGAGGAGAATGTCTCCGCCTTCACCGAGCTGCTGGAGGCCCTGCCCCCCTCCGCCCGGCTGCTGTACAGCACCGGACAGAGCTGGGAGGAGTGCCAGCCCGTATCCCCCGCCGCCCTGGCGGAGGAGCTGGGCCTGCCCTTCACCCCCCGCACCTTCTCCGACGCCGTTGACAGCCCCTATGCCCGGGAGATTGACACCCTGGCGGTCTATGAGATCATCAACGGCTGCGAGGATGGGGACTTCCACCCGGTTGAGACCATCACCCGGGCCCAGTTCTGCTCCCTGGTGGCCTCAGCGCTGGACCTGCCCGCCGGAAGGCCGGGGAAATTTGCCGACGTGCCTGACAGTGCGTGGTACGCCGGGGCGGTGAACGCCATGGCGGACATGGACTTTGTCTCGGGCGGCAGCGACGGTCTCTTCGGCCCCGAGGAGGCGGTCAGCTTCCAGGAGATGATATCCATCCTGTCCCGGACGGCAATCTGGGCCAGCATGGACGGCTATGAGTTCGGTCTCCAGGCTGTGACCGAGGAGGAGCTGGAGGAGTATGCCGCCTACGACGACTGGGCGCAGACCTCCGCCCGCAACCTGGACAAGCTGGGAGTACTCCTGGAGGACGCGGACCCCGTCGACTCCAGCACCCGGGAGATGGCCGCCGGAATGCTGTGCCGGCTGATGGAGCGTATCTGCCTGATTTGGGGCTGATGTTCTTTCCTTTTTGAAAAAAGGAAAGAACCAAAGGAAAAACATTGCGAAAAAACTGCGTTTTTTCTCTGATTTTCCTGAAACCCCTGCTTCTCTTGTAAAGTGAGAAGCAAAACGAAGTTTTGCGCAAAAGTTTCTTTTTTCGGTTCCTTTTTCTTTTCAAAGAAAAAAGGAACAAACAGACGGAAAGGAATGGACAAAATTGACCAAGATCGACATTATCTCCGGCTTTTTAGGGGCCGGCAAGACCACCCTCATCAAGAAGCTGCTGGACGAGAGCTTCAAGGGGGAGAAGATTGTCCTCATTGAGAACGAGTTCGGCGAGATCGGCATCGACGGCGGCTTTTTGAAGGACGCCGGGGTGGAGATTACCGAGATGAACTCCGGCTGTATCTGCTGCTCCCTGGTGGGGGACTTCGGCGCGGCCCTGAAGCAGGTGCTGGCCGACTACGCCCCCGGGCGCATTGTCATCGAGCCCTCCGGGGTAGGCAAGCTGTCCGATGTGGTGGCCGCCGTGGAGCGGGTCCAGGCCGAGGCCCCCGACCTGCACCTGAACAGCTTTGTCACCGTGGTGGACGCCGGCAAGGCCAAGATCTATATGAAGAATTTTGGCGAGTTCTTCAACGACCAGGTGGAGCACGCCTGCGCCATCATCCTGTCCCGCACCCAGAAAATCGACCAGAAGAAGCTGGACACCGCCGTGGCCCTCCTGCGGGAGAAGAACCCCAAGGCCGCCATCCTCACCACCCCCTGGGACCAGCTCACCGGGGCGCAGATTCTCTCCGCCATGGAGGGGGGCCGGGACCTGGCCCACGAGCTGATGGAGGAGATCGGGCACGAGGACCACCACCATCACCACCACGACCATGAACATCATCATGAGCATGAGCACGGTCACGAGCACGACCACCACCATGACCACGACCATGAGCACCATCACGACAGCGAGACCTGTGACTGCTGCTGCGGCCACGACCACCATCACCACGACCACGACGCCGACGAGGTGTTCACCTCCTGGGGCCGGGAGACACCCCGGAGGTACAGCCGGGAGGAGCTCCAGGAGACCCTGTCCGCCCTGGCTATGACCCAGGACTACGGCTATATCCTCCGGGCCAAGGGGATGGTCCCCTGCGAGGACGGGACCGCCTGGCTCCACTTCGACCTGACCCCCGAGGAGTTCGAGATTCGGGAGGGCGCCGCCGACTACACCGGCCGGCTGTGCGTCATCGGCTCCGAGCTGAAGGAGGACCAGCTGGAGAAGCTGTTTTTGCTGGTATGATCCTAGGTGCGCCCCTACATTCGCCAGCCCCGCTGTAGGGCGCGACGACCCGGCGCGCCGTCTCCATTTTTCGGCGTGCCCAGTGGTCACGCCCTGAAAGAACCCCCCAGTCAGCTTCGCTGACAGCCCCCTTTGCGAAGGGGGCCGAGCAATCAACAACCCTGTGAGGTGAACAACAATGCCTGATTCCCGGATTCCCCTCTATTTAATCACCGGCTTTCTGGATGCCGGCAAGACCACCCTGCTCACTGACACCCTGAACATGGACTACTTCAACGACGGCCAGCGCACCGTTCTGCTGCTGTGCGAGGATGGGGAGGAGGAGTATGACCCCCAGTTTCTCTCTAAACGCAACTGCCGTCTGATTCCCGTTGAGGACCAGAGCCAGCTGACCACCGAGTTTTTGAAGGAGGTCGACCGCCGTTACCAGCCCGAGCGGGTGCTGATGGAGTACAACGGCATGTGGCCCAGCCAGCTGCTGGCGGAGCTGAGGCTGCCCCGGAGCTGGGGCCTGTATCAGGCCATCCACGTGGTGGACGGCTCCACGTTTGAGATGTATCTGGCCAACATGCAGTCCATGTTCATCGACCTGGTCACCGGAGCGGACATGGTGCTTTTCAACCGCTGTACCGCCGACATGCCCCTGTCGGGCTGGAAGCGGTCCGTCCGGGCGGTGAACCGGATGTGTGAGGTGGTCTTTGAGGACATCAACGGCGAGGAGCTGGAGGTGGAGGACATCCTGCCCTACTCCCTGGAGGAGGACCACATCGTTCTGGAGGACGCCGACTACGGCATCTGGTATCTGGACATCCAGGAGCACCCGGAGCGTTATGTGGGCAAGACCATCACCTACAAGGCCCAGGCCATGACGGGGATGAAGCTGCCCAAGGGGTCCTTTGTCCCTGGGCGCAACGCCATGACCTGCTGCGTGGAGGACATCCGCTTTTTCGGCTTCCTGTGCAAATACGAAAAGGCGCGCTCCCTGAAGAAGGGGGAGTGGATCACCGTCACCGCCGAGATCAAATGGGAGCACGCCGACGTCTACGAGGACGAGGGCGTGGTGCTCTACGCCCGGAGCGTGGAGAAGGCCGCCCCCCCTGAGGACCCGCTGGTCTATTTCCGCTGACAGAAAAACAGCTGCCCTGTACAGAACAGGGCAGCTGTTTTTTGGATTGAGCACTCCGCCCGCTCAGAAGGCCACCTTCATGAACAGAGCGACACAGCACAGCACAACGGCACAGGGGACGTAGACATAGCGGCCCACACGGTACCACAGGGCACCGGGCGCCTGCTTCGCTCCCCGGGCGACCTCGTCCATCAGGTCCTCCCGCCGCATGACCCAGAACCAGGAGACAGCCCCCAGAGTGGCCCCGATGGGGATGATATAGATGGACACGATGTCCATCCAGGGGCCCCACTTGAAGATGGGCTCCATGTGCACGCCGATGCCCAGACACACCACGCACAGGATGACCAGCATAGCGCTCCGGGCCAGCCTGGGGAAGCGGTGGAGGAGGGATTCGCCCACCGCCTCAAACATGTTTTGCAGGGAGCTCACCCCGGCAAAGACCATGGCGGTGTAGAGGATAATGGCAAAGAGCTGTCCCAGGGGGATATCCTGTAAAATCCGGGGCAGGGTGACAAAGAGCAGGGAGGGCCCTGCCCCCACGTCCAGCCCGTAGGCGAAGCAGGCCGGGATGATGACCAGGGCGGCCACCAGGGCTGCGATGGTATCGAATAGGGCAGTCTGTCGGGCCAGGGCGGCCACGTCCTCCTCCCGGTCCAGGTAGGCGCCGTAGACAATCATGCCGCTTCCGGTGATGGACAGGGAGAAGAAGGCCTGTCCCATGGCCCAGATCCACACCATGGGGTTGAGCAGCTCGTGCCAGCGGAAGGAGAACATATACCGATACCCCTCCGCCGCCCCGGGGAGAAAGGCCACCCGCACGGCCAGGATTACAAAGATGAGGAAAAACAGGGGCATCATCACCTTGTTGCTCTTCTCGATGCTCTTGGCCCCCAGCAGCAGGGTCAGCAGGGTGCCCACCACTACCACGGCGTGGAAGGGGACGACCGAGTAGTCCGTGAGGGAGAAGGACTCGAACCAGACGGCGGTGTCTGCCGTCATCAGAGCGCCGGTGAGGGAGTTGGAAAAGGCCTTCAGCACATAGGAGATGATGACGGCGTAGCCCAGGGCGATGCACATGGACCCGGCCAGAGGCAGCCAGCCCAGCAGGCCTCCCGCACGGCCCAGCTTCTTCCGGCTGGCCCAGGCCATCTCATAGGCGCCCAGAGTGCCTGTGCGGGCCCGGCGGCCCACGGCGTACTCCGCCGACAAGCCCACTGTGCTGAACAGCACAACGAAAATCAGATAGGCCACCAGAAAAGCGCCGCCGCCGTTGCTCCCCATCTTGGACGGGAAGCCCCAGACGTTAGCCATCCCCACTGCCGAACCCACTGCGGACAGGACAAAACCCCAGCTGCTGCTGAACTGTCCCTTTTTGTGTTTTTTGTCCATATAATCTCCCTCCGCTCTTTATTGGAAGAGCTGCAAAATATATTCTCCGAACTGGTTCCAGTAGCCCATGCCGAAGATAAACAGTACAATCAGGGGCAGAACATAGGTGACGTAGAACCGGACCCCCTTGGGGAAGGACAGGCCCTCTCCCGCGTTGGCCTCATCCAGGAAGCGGCTCCAGCCCCAGCCCCTTTTGCTGGTGCAGAACAGCACATAGACCAGCGAGCCCAGGGGCAGGATGTTCTGAGAGACCAGGAAGTCCTCAATGCCGGAGATGTCCATCCCGAATACGGTGAAGCCGGACCAGAGATTACACCCCAGAATGCAGGGCATGGACAGCAGCAGCACACCCACGAAGTTGATGAGCACTGCCTTTTTCCGGGACAGCCACCACCGATCCATGGTGAAGGAAATGATGTTCTCAAAGACGGCAATCACGGTGGACAGGGCGGCGAAGGACAGGAACAGGAAAAACAGCCCGCCCCACAGCCGGCCCATAGCCATGTGGTTGAAGATGTTGGGCAGGGTCATAAAGACCAGGGCAGGCCCCTCCCCGGTGGATACGCCGAAGGCGGAGCAGGCGGGGAAGATAATCAGACCCGCCACAAAGGCCACACAGGTGTCCAGCACGCCGATGCGCAGGGCCTCTCCGGCCAGGCGGTGCTCCTTGCCAATATAGCTGCCGAAGATGGCGATGGCCCCGATGCCCAGGGAGAGGGTGAAGAAGGCCTGACCCATGGCGGCGAACACCGCCTCGCCCAGAATCCAGTTCCCATCGGCGTCGTAAACCAGGTTGCTGAAGTTGGGCTGGAGATAAAACCGCAGGCCCTCGCCCGCTCCGGGGAGCAGGACGGAGTTCACCGCCAGCACCAGCATCAGGGCCAGCAGGCAGAGCATCATAAGCTTGTTGACCCGCTCCACGCCGTTGCGCAGGCCCTGGGCGCAGACGATCATGCCGATGCACACCACGATAATCATATACAGCGTCATTGTGCCGGGTGCGCCCATCAGGTCAACGAACTGGCCGGATACCCCATCGGCGTCCAGGCCCGCGAAGTCCCCCCGGAGGGTTTTGACGAAGTAGTACAGCAGCCAGCCGGCAATAACGGTGTAGAACATCATGAGCAGGTAGTTGCCGGCGAAGCCCACATAGCTGTACCAGTGCCAGCGGGTGCCCTTGGGCTCCAGCCGCTGGAAGGACAGGGCGATGCTCCGCTGGCTGGCCCGGCCCACCGCAAGCTCCATCACCATGACGGGCAGGCCCAGAATCACCAGGAACAGCAGATACAGCAGCACAAAAGCCGCTCCTCCGTATTTCCCCGTAATGTAGGGGAACCGCCAAACGTTGCCTAAACCGATGGCGCAGCCCGCCGAGATGAGCACAAAGCCCAGGCGGGAGGAAAATGTCTCTCGTTTCTCCATTGACAAACCAAATCTCCTTTGTTATAATAAGCGCAAGAGGGGCTGACCTGGTAGCACAGGTCACACGGCTCTTCCTCGAAAGATTTATAATCTGGAGAAATGCCGGTTTCCTATGCTAGGGGGGCCGGTTATTTCTTTGTATTGATAACGCCGAAAATAACAACGGCGAGCAGGTTAAGTAGTGCCAAGACTTCCAACACTGACATCTTGTCACCTCCTTGCGGAGGTCAAGCCGTTCCCCTCTTGCAGAGTACACTATACCACAGGAGTATCGGCGAGGACAAGCCCTATTTTCAGCAAAACGGGCCTCATCCATTGGACGGGGCCCGTTTTTGTCTTATTTACCTTAATAATTTTCTGCCTTGATCTGGAAATAGGCCTGAGGATGGGCGCAGACGGGGCAGACCTCAGGGGCCTTGGGGCCCACATGGATGTGTCCGCAGTTGGCGCACTGCCAGATCATGTCCCCCTCCCGGGAGAACACCAGGCCGCCCTCCACGTTGGCCAGCAGCCTGCGGTAGCGCTCCTCGTGTTCCTTCTCGATCTTGGCGACCCCCTCAAACAGGACGGCGATGTCGTCAAAGCCCTCCTCACGGGCCTCCTTAGCCATCTGAGCGTACATGTCGGTCCACTCGTAATTCTCGCCCTCGGCGGCGGCCCTCAGGTTTTCGGCGGTGGTGCCGATGCCCCCCAGCAGCTTAAACCAGATCTTGGCGTGCTCCTTCTCGTTGGCGGCGGTCTCCTCAAAGAGCTGAGCGATCTGGACATAGCCATCCTTCTTGGCCTTGGAGGCGAAATAGGTGTATTTGTTCCGGGCCTGGCTCTCCCCGGCAAAGGCGGTCCACAGGTTCTGTTCGGTTTTGCTCCCCTTCAGTTCAGGCATGATAGAATCCTCCTTATAAATAAGAATTATTCGCATTAGGTACGGGAGTATTATATCAACAGAAGGGCGCCTTGTCAATGTGGAATGGGAAATATTTTCTAGCTCCTGCTCTGAAAGCGCCGCAGGCCCTGATTCAGGGCGGCGGTGTCCCGCTTCTCCCTCAGCCAGAGGGCATACCACATGGCGGCCAGAGCCAGCTCCAGAAAGAGGACCAGCAGCGGCCTGCCCCAGAGCGGAAGGCCGGGGAACCAGTTCATCCCCCAGCCGCAGCCGATGAAGATGACATTTGCCAGCACCGCCCAGGCGGCCACCCGTTTTTTCTCGGCCAGCAGATTTTTTCCATAGGGGAAGAGAGCGGTCTCCATACAGGCAAAGGCGAAGCAGGACAGCAGCATTTCCAGCAGGATCAGGGTTTCTATCTCCCAGCGTCCCAGCAGGGCGTTAATCAGCCCTTTCACAAAGACGGCGGCGGAAAAATACAGGCCCATGCGGTATTTGGTGTTGACTCCCCAGAGGTAAAATCGGTTGAATCGTTCCATATGCCTACTCCTTTCTCACAGCCCCAGCCGCTCCCGCAGCAGAGGGGCGTACCGCCGGGACACCATCAGCTTTTCTCCGGTCTCCAGGGTGGCCTGGATGCGCCCGGCCTCCCGGCTGGCCAGGCTCCGGATGTGGTGGAGGTTGACTACCGCAGACTTGCCCGCCCGGAAAAAGCCCAGCGGGCCATAGCGGTTCTCCAGCTCTCCCAGGCTCAGGGCGGTCTGATACATGGCCTGCCCGGTGTAGACAAAGACCCGGTCGTCCACTGTCTCGCAGTAGACCACCTCGCCGGGGGAGAGGAGGGTGGTCTGCCGGCGGTCGTCCCAGACGCACAGCCGCTGAAGGCCGGAGCGCAGCAGAGACAGCACCCCCAGCATCTCCTCGTCCAGGGCGGGACAGCGCAGGATGACCTGGTTTTCTGCCACATCGGCGTGTTCCACAGTGATTTTCATGGGCGCACCTCCTGTTTATGGACAGCATAAGGGTATCAAAAATGGCGGGAAAAAGCAAGGGATGTGCCCCTTGGATGCGTTTTTCGGGGGGTAAGGTGCAAAAAGGCTCCCTGAGAGAGGGAGCCTTAAAGATAATGATATCGCTTCCGGTATTTCCAGATCAGCAGGGCCGAGACCAGAGCGCCCAGGCCGTCGGCCACGGTGACGGCCAGCCAGATACCGTCCAGCTTGAGAAACAGAGGCAGGAGGAGAACCATGCCGCCCCGGAAGAGGAACAGCCGCAGGAAGGAGATCAGGGCGGAGACGGCCCCGTTGCACAGGGCGGTGAAAAACCCGGAGCCATACACCCCTATGCCGCAGAACAGGTAGCTGACAGCGAAGAGTCGGAAGCCGTGGACGGTCATCTCCAGCAGCTCGGGGTTGTAGCCCACATAGGCCATAGCCAGCGGACGGCCCAGGAGCTGGGCCAGGACCATCATGGAGACAGAGGCGATAGCGATGATAGTGACGCTCTTGCGGAAGATGGATTTCAGCTCGCTGGTGTTGCCCGCCCCGTAGTGGAAGCTGATAATGGGCCCGCTGCCCATGGAGAAGCCCAGAAAGATGGCAGCAAAGGCAAAGTCCACGTACATCATCACTGAATAGGCGGCCACGCCCAGCTCCCCGATGAGCTTCATCAGCTGGAGGTTGTACAGGATGCCGATGAGGGAGGCGGACAGGTTGCTCATCAGCTCGGAGGAGCCGTTGACGCAGGCGTTTTTCAGCTCGTGCCAGTAGAGCCTTGTGGGGCAGAGCCGCAGGGCGCCCATAGGGGGCCTGAGGAAAAAGAACAGGGGCAGAATACCGCCCACGGCGTAGCTCAGCACGGTGCCCCAGGCCGCCCCGGCGATGCCCATATGCATGGGGCCCATGAACAGGTAGTCCAGGATGATATTGGCGGTTCCGGAGATCAGAGAGAAAAACAGTCCGATTTTGGGCAGCTCCGCTGTGACAAAGAAGGTCTGGAAGGACATTTGAAGCATAAAGACCACGCTGCCCCCGAAGATGACCGTCCCGTAGGCCAGGCAGTCGTCCATGAGCAGCTCGCTGGCCCCCACCAGCCGGGCGATGGGCTCTACACAGAGAAGGGCCAGGACGGACAGGGCCGTGCCCAGCACCAGCACGCACAGGATAATCATGGAGAAGTAGCGGTTAGCCAGCTCCTGCCGGCCCTCCCCCATGGTGCGGGCCACAATGGCGCTGCCCCCGGAGCCCAGCATGAAGCCCACCGCCCCGATAATCATGGACACCGGGAACATGATGTTCACCGCCGACAGGGCGTTCTCGCCGATGAGGTTGGAGACGAAGAGCCCGTCCACCATGCTGTATAGCGAGGTGAAGATCATCATGGTGATGGAGGGCAGGGTGAAGCGCAGTAATTTGCCATATGTGAAGTGGTCAGATAATTTGATCGCCATATGAAAGTGAATCCTCCTGGGAAGTATCAAAGATTTGTGAGGACCCCTGGAGCATCAGGTCCAGATGGAGGCGCATCAGAGCCAGTATGTGGGCCTGCTCCTCCGGAGACATGCTGCGGAAGGCCCGCTCCTCCAGCTCCAGCACCTTTCGGACGGTGCGCTCCGCCAGATTTTGGCCCCGGCCGGTGAGCTGGAGGTACTTCCGCCGCCCTGGCCCGCCGGACAGGGTGATCTGTCCCCCCTGCTCCAGTTGCTTCAGGCCGGAGTTGATGGTCTGCTTGCTGAGGGACAGGTAGCTGCTGATCTCCGCCTGGGTGATGGGCCGCCGGGTCATCTCCAGCACATACAGCACCCAAAAGGCGGACTCGGACAGGCCGAAGTGCTTCGCCAGCCGCCGGTACAGGTCATCCTCCAGCTTATACAGCCGGCTGTAGTCCTCGTTGAACTGCTGAAAGGTAAGCTCCTCCATAATGGTCCCCCAATAATATATGTCCGAAATCAGACTTGCACCATTGTAGTCTGATTTCGGACATTTGTCAAGTGCTTTAAACCTGTTTTTTTGCCAGCCCGGCTGCGATGTCAAGGATGCGGGAGGCCGCCTCCTCCTTGGACATGAGAGGCAGCTCCTCCATGCCCGCCCGGGTGATGACAGTCATCACGTTGGTGTCGGTGCCGAAGCCCGCTCCGGCCACCTTCAGGTTGTTGGCGCAGATCATATCCACGTTCTTCTTTTCCAGCTTGGCCCGGCTGTTTTCCACCATGTTCTGGGTCTCCATAGAGAAGCCGCACAGCACCTGCCCCGGCCGGCGGTGCTCGCCCAGGTGCTTTAGAATGTCCCGGGTGCGCTTCAGGGGGATGGACAGGTCCGCGTCCTTCTTTTTCAGCTTGTCGTCGGCGTACTGGGCAGGGGTGTAGTCGGCAACGGCGGCGGCCTTGAAGATGAAGTCGGCCCAGTCCTGCCGCTCGGCCACCGCCTCAAACATGTCCTGGGCGGAGGTGACGCCCACCACCTCCACAAAGGGGGGCGGGGCTATGGCGGCGGGGCCGGAAATGAGGACTACCTCAGCCCCCCGGAGCATGGCCATCCGGGCGAGGGCGTAGCCCATCTTGCCGGTGGAGTGGTTTGTAAGGTATCGCACCGGGTCCAGGGCCTCCTGGGTGGGGCCGGCGGTGATCAGGACGCGCCTGCCCTCCAGGTCGTGGGGCAGGGCGATTTTCCGGAGGATGTGCTGGAGGAGGACCTCCGGCTCAGGCAGCTTGCCCGCCCCCACGGCCCCGCAGGCCAGCCGGCCGGAGGCGGGGGCGATCACCTCCCAGCCGTAGCGGCGGAGAAGGTCCAGGTTGTCCTGGGTGACGGGGTTTTCAAACATTTTGGTGTTCATGGCCGGGGCAATGAGCTTGGGGCAGGTGCATGCCAGGGTGGTGGTGGTGAGCATGTCGTCGGCCAGGCCGTGAGCCAGTTTTCCGCACACATTGGCGGTAGCCGGTGCGACCATAACCAGGTCAGTGCGGTCGGCCAGGGCGATGTGCTCCACCTGGTGGCTGAAATTGCGGTCGAAGGTGTCCACCATGCAGCGGTTCCCTGTGAGCTGCTCGAAGGTGAGGGGGGCAATAAACTCTGTGGCGTGGGCGGTCATGATGACCTCCACACTGGCGTGCTGCTTGACCAGTGCCGAGGCCAGCGCCGCCGCCTTGTAGGCGGCAATCCCCCCGGTGACCCCAAGCAGAACGGTTTTTCCCTTTAACATGGCGGTTTCCTCCTTACGTCTAAAGCCTTCCCCCTGAGGGAGGAAGCCTTTTCCTCATTATACCTTCTCCCGTCCGTCCTGTAAAGTTTATCTTGCATCTCCCAGCCCTGTCCTGTATAATAGGCGGCTAGAGGTGAACTGTTATGCTCCTTGCCATAGACATCGGCAATACCAATATTGTCATCGGCGGCATCCAGGACGGCACCATTGCCTTCGAGGCACGCATCGCCACTGACCGGATCAAGACCTCCGACCAGTACGGCGCGGAGATCAAGAGTATGCTGGGCCTGTTCGACGTCGGGCCCGAGGATATCCAGGACTGCATCATCTCCTCGGTGGTGCCGCCGGTATTCAACTCGGTGCGCACCGGGGTGCGAAAGGTGATTGGAAAATCCCCGCTGGTGGTGGGGCCCGGGCTGAAAACCGGGCTGAACATCCAGATGGACACCCCCTCCCAGGTGGGCAGCGACCGGATTGTCATCGCCGTGGCCGCCCTGGCGGAGTATGAGCCCCCGCTGACCCTGCTGGACCTGGGCACTGCCACCACCATTGAGGTGGTAGGGGTGGGCGGCAGCTATCTGGGCGGCTGCATCATCCCGGGGATGCGCATCTCCCTGGAGGCCCTCACCACCCGCACTGCCCAGCTGCCCGGCATCAGCCTGGACTGCCCCAAGCGGGTCATCGGCAAGAACACGGTGGACTGTATGCGCAGCGGCATCATGTACGGCACCGCCGCCATGCTGGACGGAATGCTGGACCGGGTGGAGGAGGAGCTGGGCTGCCGGACCACCGTGGTGGCCACCGGCGGGATGGCCCAGTTTGTGATCCCCCTGTGCCGCCGGGAGATACGGCTGGAGCGGGACCTGCTGCTCAAGGGGCTGAACATCATCTATCAAAAGAACCGGAAGAAATAGGTTGACAAGGCCGCCGGTTTCCCATATAATTGACCCGAAACAGCGATGCGGAAGAGGAGTAGTCCGGGAGACGGCGTTCAGAGAGGGGACGGCAGGTGCGAGTCCCACGCCGGACCGGGGGAAGGTGGCTTCTGCGCTCCGCCCCTGAACCAGGCAGTAGGGGACGGCGGACCCTCCCGTTACCGAGGCGAGAGCGCCCCCTCCGGGGGAATTCAGGTGGTACCGCGGTTGTATAATCGCCCTGAGTCCGTTGGACTCGGGGCGTTTTTCAATGGGGAGGATGTCATGGAGTTTGAAATTCAGCCCGATTACACGGTGGAGGACTTTGCCGCCTTTTGGCACGGCTTCCGGGAAAAGCAGCCCGGGAAAAAGGATGTCCGCCGCCTCTCAGACCGGGGGATGTGGAGGGGTGGCTGGGCGTTCCTGCTTGGAGGAGCCTCTCTGCTGGCGGTGTGCTGGTTCAACCCCCTGGAGCTTCAGCCGGTCCCCCTCTCCATGGTCTTTATGGCCCTGGCCTTCCTTGCGCTGGGGGTGGTGACCCTGATCCAGTGGCGGCCGGGCGGCGATCCGGTTTATCCCCGCTGGGCAAGGAGGGCGTGGAAAAAATGGTCCGCCCAGGCCCCGGAGCTGCGCTGGTCCTATCGCTTCACGCCGGAGGGGGTGGAGCTGCATAACCGCACCAGCGACCACCGCTATGACTACAGCGCGGTCAGGCAGGTCTGGGAGGACGAGGGGCATTTTTACTTCACCCTGGACGAGAGGGTCTGGCATATTTTGAACAAATCTCAGTTTACCAAGGGGGACCCGGCCCGGTTTGCCGCCTTTTTGGCGGAACAGATGGGCAGGCCGGTGGACTGGGTCAACGGAGAGAAAGAGCCTGTGTGAAATGAGGTGACAGAATGCTGATTAATCAGACGACAATAGACAAAAAATCCATGATTGCCCTGGCACGGATCAGCCGGAAGGTGGCGCACAGCGGACGCAGCAGGCCGGTGCGCCGGTTCGCCTGGTTCGCGGTGACGGTGGAGCTGCTGCTGGCGGTCCTGTTTTTCCGTGCGGGGGCGGATGGCTGGCTGACCTATGTGCTGATGGCCGCCATCATGCTGGCCTGTATTTTGGGGGAGGACACAGTCAATGGCATTTTGGGCCTGCGGCAGATTCTTCCGGACAGCCGGGAGGTGAACGCCGCCTTTCAGGAGGACCACTATGTCCACCGCACCCGGGCGGCGGAGACCTGGTGGAACTACCGGCAAATCAGGGCCATTGGAGAGAGCAAGGAGTATTTTGCCCTTGTGCTGGACAAGGGCCACGGTCAGATTTACACCAAGGAGGGCTTCGACTGGGGAAGCCCCGAGGAGTTCCGGGAGTTTATCCAGCGCAAAACCGGGCTGAAAATCCGAAAGGTCAAGTGACAGAGGGGAGGCGCGAAGATGCTGTTCTCTGTGGAGCGGAGGGGTCCTCTTTCCCTGGGGCTGGCCTGGGAGTATGGCCGGGCGCTGGGCCGGAGCCGGAGAAAAACAGCTTTGGGGAAGCTCCTGCTTTTCCCGGGCGCTTATGTGCTGTTTATGGGAGTTGTTTTCACGGTGGGCATGATTGCCACCATCGGGGAGCCCCTGACCGAGCGCGAGGCGCTGGGGATGGTGGTCATGGTCCCCCTGACCCCGGCGCTTCTGCTGTGGGGGATGAGCTGGTGCGGGATCTGCCGCCTGCCCACCGCCCTGGTCCGGCTGCTGAAGGGGCGCTGGGACCAGGAGGCCAGCAGCTTCTACCCCAACCACATCACCCGGTTTAAGGACTCCGCCTATACGGATTACCCCTATCAGGCGGTGCAGGACGTCTATGAGGGCAGAGCGGCCTTCTTCCTCCGGATGGAGGGCAGGCAGCTTCTGTTTCTTCCCAAGGCCTGCTTTGTCCGGGGGGAGCCGGGGGCCTTCCGCCGGTTTATGGACGAGAAATCCGGGAAGCCTGTCATTAAACTATAAAATTTCTCAACCAAAGGGCAGCAAAAGCGAAATAAAAGAGGCATAAAAAGAAAAGAGAGGAAGAGATTATGGCGCAGCAGCGAATGAGGACTCATACGGAGTATGACTATGACCGCCTGCTGGAGCTCAAGCGAGTGATTGGAAGGGCGCTGACCCGCAAGCGGGTGGTGCGCCAGCGGACGGCCAACCTGCTCCTGGGGCTGTTTGCCCTGGTGGTGGCCGGGGCGGTAGCGATGTTTGAGAAGCACTGGATTTTTATCATCCTGCTGGGGGGAATCGCCCTGTATTTTCTGACGTGGAGCATCCTTTACTACCACTTTTCCACCATCGCCACCATCCGGGCCATGGACCCCAGGGCGGCCAGCTGCGATTACTTTTTGGAGAAGAACTATCTGCTGGTCACCAGCGCCAAGGACGGGGTGCAGTACCGCTATGACACCTGCCTGCGCCTGTTTGAGACGGAGGGGAACCTGTATTTCATCATGGAGGACGGCCAGGGCCTGATTCTGGACAAGGAGAACCTGAAGGGCGGCACCGTGGACCAGCTCCGGGCCTGGCTGGAGGAGAAGAGCGGCAAAAAAGCCGAGTGGATGGGGAAGTCACGCCCGAACCAGAGCGTTTAGCTCTCCCGCCAGCCGCAGTGCCGCCTGGAACAGGTGCTCGTTTTCAATGCTGTACTGAGCGGATATGCTTTCCAAAAGGAGCCGCAGCTCCAGCAGCTGCTCCTCGTTCATGCCTCGCTGAACTTTTTCGGTCTGCAATTCCACACTGTGGGACGTCTCCTCGTACTCCTGGTCGTCATAGATGCTCCCCATGCGGTTTTTGCACGCAAAGTCATATAGGCACTTTGTCAAATCATTCATTGTGATACCTCCTAAAATAGACCGTTCGGTCTAATTTGTTTCTATTATAATTAGACCATTCGGTCTTGTCAAGAGGGGAACGCAGAAAATGTTAAAATTATCAGAACGGCTCCGCAGTCTCCGGAAAGAACGCGGACTGACCCAGACAGAGGCGGCAAATGCGGTGGAAATCTCTTTGAAATCTTACTGTCGGTATGAATCCGGCGAGCGGGAGCCAACCGCCTCTGTGCTGGTCCAAATAGCGGATTTTTACAGCGTTTCAGCGGACTATCTGCTGGGCCGCTCAGAGGAGCGGACCTAAGTTCCGCACCCAAAGGCCCCCTTGCAAAAGGGGGCTCCCGGCGAAGCCGGGTGGGGGTTTTCCCAAAGGGAATGGTGCATTTATCAGGTAGGGAAAACCCTCCACCACCGCCTGCGGCGGCGGTCCCCCTCCTTTCACGAAAGGGAGGCGTTAGGGTAGAAACCTGGAACATTTACAATAAAAGGAGACATTTTCATGAAAAAAGAACTGCCAAAGGTTTATGAGCCCCAGGAGGTTGAGGCCCGCGTCTATGATACCTGGGAGAAGGCGGGCTGCTTCAAGGGCCACCGGGACCCCAAAAAGAAGCCCTTCACCATTGTCATGCCGCCCCCCAACGTCACCGGCCAGCTGCACATGGGCCACGCCATGGACGACTCCCTCCAGGACATGCTCATCCGCTACAAGCGGATGCAGGGCTATGCCGCCCTGTACCTCCCGGGCACCGACCACGCGGGCATCGCCACCCAGGTGAAGGTGGAGGAGGAGCTGCGCAACAATGAGGGCCTGAGCCGCTACGACCTGGGCCGGGAGAAGTTCCTGGAGCGGGTGTGGGACTGGAAGGCCAAATACGGCGCCCGGATTGTGGCCCAGCAGAAGAAGCTGGGCATCTCCGCCGACTGGGAGCGCTCCCGCTTCACCATGGACGAGGGGCTGTCCCGGGCGGTGCGGCACGTGTTCGTCTCCCTCTATAAGAAGGACCTGATCTACAAGGGCTCCCGGATCATCAACTGGTGCCCCCACTGCGTCACCGCGCTGAGCGACGCGGAGGTGGAGTATCAGGACAAGCCCGGCTACCTGTGGCACATGCGCTACCCCCTGGCCGACGGCTCCGGCTATCTGGTGGTGGCCACCACCCGGCCCGAGACCATGATGGGCGATACCGGCGTGGCCGTCAACCCCAACGACGAGCGGTACAAGCACCTGGTGGGCAAGACCTGCATCCTGCCCCTGATGGACCGGGAGATTCCCATTGTGGCCGACGAGTATGTGGAGATGGACTTCGGCACGGGCTGTGTAAAGATGACCCCCGCCCACGACCCCAACGACTTCGAGGTGGGCCTGCGCCACAACCTGGAGACCATCCGGGTGCTGGACGACAGCGGCGTGGTCAACGCCAACGGCGGCAAATATGAGGGCATGGACCGCTACGAGGCCCGGAAGGCGGTGGTCGCCGACCTGGAGGCCCTGGGGCTGATGGAGAAGATCGAGCCCTATTCCCACAATGTGGGCACCTGCTACCGCTGCCACAGCGACGTGGAGCCCCTCATCTCCGCCCAGTGGTTCGTCCGCATGGAGCCCCTGGCCAAGGAGGCCCTGCGGGTGGTCAACGAGGGGGAGACGAAGTTTGTCCCAGACCGCTTCGCCAAGACCTACACCAACTGGATGGAGAACGTCCACGACTGGTGCATCTCCCGCCAGCTGTGGTGGGGCCATCAGATTCCCGCCTGGTACTGCGCTGACTGCGGACATGTGACCGTCTCTGAGACCGATCCCGACTGCTGTGAGAAGTGCGGCTCTAAGCACATTGAGCGGGACCCCGACGTGCTGGATACTTGGTTCTCCTCCGCCCTGTGGCCATTCTCCACCCTGGGCTGGCCGGACGAAAACAGCGAGGATTTCAAGTATTTCTACCCCACCGACGTGCTGGTCACCGGCTACGACATTATCTTCTTCTGGGTGGCCCGGATGATCTTCTCCGCCTGTGAGCACACAGGAAAGCCCCCCTTCCACACCGTCTTCATCCACGGCCTGATCCGGGACGACAAGGGCCGGAAGATGTCCAAGTCCCTGGGCAACGGCATCGACCCCCTGGAGATCGCCGACAAATACGGCGCCGACGCCCTGCGCTTCAACCTGGTAACGGGCAACTCCCCGGGCAACGATATGCGCTTCTTCACCGAGCGGTGTGAGGCTATGCGCAACTTCGCCAACAAAATCTGGAACGCCAGCCGCTTCCTGATGATGAATCTGACCATCGACAGGTGCGAGCTGCCGGAACGGCTGGAGCTGGAGGACAAGTGGATTCTGTCCAAGCTGAACCGGGCTGTGGCCGAGATCACCGAGAACATGGACCGCTATGAGCTGGGCGTTGCCGCCCAGAAGATTTACGACTTCATCTGGGACGACTACTGCGACTGGTATATCGAGCTGACCAAGACCCGCCTCCAGGGGGAGGACGAGGACAGCAAGGTCCGGGCGCAGCAGGTGCTGTGCTGGGTGCTGACGGAGATGCTCAAGCTTCTCCACCCCTTTATGCCCTTCATCACGGAGGAAATTTGGCAGGCCCTGCCCCATGAGGGGGACTTCCTGATGATGCAAAATTGGCCTGTGGCCTCTGACGCCATGGACTTCCCGGCGGAGGAGAAGGCCATGGAGCTGATTATGGACGCCATCCGGGCTATCCGCGGCCGCCGCAGCGAGATGAACGTGCCCCCCTCCAAAAAGGCCCACCTCACCGTGGCGACCATGGAGAGGGAGACCTTCACTCTGGGCGTGCCCTTCCTGAAAAAGCTGGCCTACGCCAGCCAGGTGGAGATCGTCCCCTTCGCTGACGCTAAGGCCGACGACGCCGCCGTCCAGGCCGGCCAGGTGTCCATCGTCACCCACGCCGCCCAGCTGTCCATCCCTCTGGGCGAGCTGGTGGACCTGGAGAAGGAGAGGGCCCGGGTGGAAAAGGAGTTGAAGAAGCAGTCCGCCGAGCTGGACAAGCTGAACACCAAGCTGAACAACCCTGGCTTTGTGAACAAGGCCCCCGCCCAGGTGGTGGAGGCGGAGAGGGAGCGCTCTGTCCAGCTCACCGAGCTGGTAGCCAAGCTGGAGGCGCAGCTGAAGGGGATGTAATTTGCAGGGGCGGCTATCAGCCGCCCGTACATACGGATGGTCCCCTCTCCCATATTCTGTGTAGGGGCCGGGCTCTGTCCCGGCCCGTTTCCCGCGACAAAACAGCGGGACGATTCGACCCGCCGCCATCCCCGAAAGAGAAACAGGGCGCGCCGGGGTCGTCGCGCCCTACAGCGAAGAATGGGCCAAGCTCTGTCCCGGCTCGTTTCCCCGAGAAGAGACAGCGGGGCGGCGCGGAGGCCGCCCCCTACGGAAAAGGAGGTCCCCCATGACAAAGGTCCAATTAGGTTCCACCGGCATTGAGATCGAGAAAAACGGCTTTGGCTGCCTGCCCATCCAGCGGATTTCCAAAGAGGACGCGGCCCACCTGCTGCGTAAGGCGCTGGATGGCGGAATGAACTACTTCGACACCGCCCGGGCCTACTCTGACAGCGAGGAGAAGCTGGGCTATGCCTTTGCCGGCGTCCGGGACAGGGTGGTCATTGCCACCAAGACCACGGCCCAGACGGCGGAAGGGATGTGGAAGGACCTGGAGACCAGCCTGAAAATGCTGGGCACCGACTGCATTGATGTCTACCAGTTCCACAACCCCGCCTTCTGCCCCAGACCCGGAGGGGAGGACGGCCTCTACGATGCCGCCCTGGAGGCCAAACGGCAGGGCAAGATCCGCCACATTGCCATCACCAACCACCGGCTGGCGGTGGCCCATGAGGCCGTCGACTCCGGGCTGTACGCCCTGCTTCAGTTCCCCTACAGCTACCTTGCCGGCCCTCAGGAGCAGGAGCTGGTGGACAAGTGCCGGGCCAGGGGGATGGGCTTTGTAGCCATGAAGGGGATGGCCGGCGGCCTGATCCGGGACGGCATGGCCGCCGCGGCCTGGATGGCCGGTCAGGAGGGGGTTGTCCCCATCTGGGGGGTGCAGCACGAGTGGGAGCTGGACCAGTTCCTGGCCTGTGTGAAGCAGACCCCCGCCCTGACGGCGGAGTACCAGACGGTCATTGACCGGGACCGGGCGGAGCTGTCCGGTGATTTCTGCCGGGGCTGCGGCTACTGTATGCCCTGCCCGGTGGGCATCGAGATCAACCAGTGCGCCCGCATGTCTCTGATGCTCCGCCGGGCCCCGACCGCCGGGTGGCTGTCGGAGGAGTGGCAGGAGAAGATGAAGCTTATCGAGAGCTGCCTGCGCTGCGGCCAGTGCGCCGCCAAGTGCCCCTACGGCCTGGATACCCCCCGCCTGCTCCAGGATAACTATAAGGAGTACTGGACGCGCTTTTTGGTTTAATACAACCTCTGTACGCAGATGGATTGGGCGCTGATCTGGGGGGGAATGCTGGCGGTCATAATGCCGTCATAGACGATGCGCACCTGATCGCCAGCGGACAGATTGCCGGTGTTGAAGCTGGTATTGACCAGCACCTCCTGCCCGTTGCTGTTGTCGGTGACCAGAACCTGGGTGGTATTCCAGGACTGGACGACAGTGGCCAGCATAGTCACCATGAAAGTCACCTCCTGTTGGATCGAAGTCCGTGGTATCCTATGCGCCGGACAGGGCGGAGGTTCGGCCTACAGCCCCTGAAAAAAAGGGCGCACCCGCTCCCAGATATCCTGTGCCACCGTGTCAATATCCCGGCCTCCCCGGATGAAGATGACCTTTTCCAGGTCCCGGTGCATGTCAAAAACCTTGAAATACTGCTCCCGGGTGCGGATGAGCCGGTCTCTCGTCTCAAACAGCTCGGTATTCTCCCGGCTTTGGACGATGCGCTCCAGAGCCAGCTCCGGATCGACGTCGATAAATATGGTGGCGGTGGGCCGCAGCAGGTCGGCGCAGGGCTGGTTGGCTTGAATGACCCAGTCCAGGGGCAGATCCACACTCTGGTAGGCGTAGGAGGAGAAATAGTAGCGGTCACAGAGCACCGTCACCCCGCTGGCCAAAGCCCTGCACAGACCGTTTTCCTCGTTGAGCAGATGGTCCAGCCGGTCGGCGGCGAAGAGGGTTGCCACCACCCTGCTGTCGCACCTCACCTGTCCGGTGAGCACCTGGCGCAGCAGTCTGCCGATGGGCCGCTCTGTGGGCTCGCAGGTGGTCAGACAGGGGAAGCCGGCCTCCTCCAGCCGCTTGGCCAGCAGCTTCAGCTGGGTGGACTTGCCGCTGCCGTCGATGCCCTCCAGGGCGAAAAACAGACCGTTCATGGGGGTTGCCTCCTTCTTTTGTTCCTTTTCTTTAGAAAAGAAAAGGAACCGAAAAGAAACTTTTTCGCAAAACTTCGTTTTGCTGGGCGCTGTTTGAAAAATGGAAATATGCACAGTGGTGAGGGATTTTTCTGCCAGACAAACACAATTTTTCGCATGAATACTGGATGTATTTCAAGAAAAATTGGGACAGTATGGCAGAAAAAGACCCGCCCCTTGGGCGTATTGACATTTTTCAAACAAGCCTTAGGTGTTGAAATAGGCCTCTATCTCTGTCCGGCCGGCCTGCACGCCCCCTTGGACGAAGTCGGGCTTGCCGCCCCCTCGGCCACGGAGGGCCTGGTTCAGCTCCTTCACGAAGCTCCGCAGATCGCCGCCCGCCTGGCCGATGGCATATTTATACCCGGAGGAATTGTCTCCGGAGAAGCAGGCGCACCGGCCGCCGCAGGTGTGCAGGACGGCGTCACACAGCCGGCGCAGGGAGTCGGGAGACAGGCCGGGCTCGAAGAGGAGCACGTCCCCGGCCCCGGCGTACTGCCCGGCCAGCTGGGCAAAGCGGTCCTCCTCCAGCACGGTAAGGCGGGCCTTGAGCTCCTCATTTTTTGCCAGCAGCTTCGCCACCGCCCCCGCCGTTTCAAAGGGCTTGGCGGACAGGAAATGGGACACCCGGGCGTTCTGCTCCATGCAGCGGCTGAGATAGCGGAAGGCCCGGCCTCCGCAGACAAGCTCGATGCGCACCCCCTCCCGGAACTTTTGCATGGACAGCAGCTTAATCAGCCCCACCTGGGCGGGATAATTTACGTGGGTGCCGCAGCAGGCGCAGCAGTCCGCCCCGGGAAACTCCACAATCCGCACCTGACCGTCGATCTCCTTCTTGCTCCGGTAGTGGATGTGCTCCAGCTCGGCGGGGGAGGGGTATGTAATTTTTACCGGCTCATTGACCTGCCAGAGGTGCCAGTTGGCGGTCTCCTCCAGCGTGGCGAACTGCTCCTCGGTGAGGGGGAGGGACAGATCGATGGTGACCACCTCCGCCCCCAGGTGGAAGCCCATGTTCTCACAGCCCCAGAGATAGTGGGCCAGCCCGGAGACGATGTGCTCCCCCGAGTGCTGCTGCATCAGGTCGAACCGCCGGTCCCAGTCGATGACCCCGGTGACGGGGTCCCCCGGCTCCAGAGGGTGGCTGCAGGTGTGGACGATTTCCTCCCCACGGTTGTGGGTTTCCAGCACCTTGACCCGCCTCCCGGCGGCCTCCAGCCGCCCGGTGTCCCAGGGCTGGCCGCCCCCCTCGGGGAAGAAGGCGGTGCGGTCCAGCACGATGTCGAAGCCCCTCTTCCCCTTTTCGCAGGAGAGGACCTGGGCCTCAAATTTGATGAGAAAGGCGTCCTGTTCGAATAATTTTTCGGTCATTGTATCACCATCATTTTGTAGGGGGCGGCCTCTGTGCCGCCCCGTTACATCAATATTTCAGGGCGGGACGCCCCCGGCCCGCCGTCTTATGATGGACGTAAGACGCGGAGCGCCGGGTCGTCGCCCCCTACAGTTTATCAGAGATAGCTCTCGTCCCGCTCGGACCGTTTGGCCCGCCGCATCAGGTCCTCCACCACGGCGTGGACATCCCGGCCCTCGTAGAGGACCTCATAGGCAGCCTGGGCGATGGGCATCTCCACCCCGGCCTTCCGGGCCAGGGCCCGGGCGTTGGCGGCGGCGTAGTAGCCCTCCACCACTGCGCCGATCTGCTTCCGGGCCTCGTCCACCGGCACGCCCTGGCCGATGAGGATGCCGCACCGGCGGTTCCGGGAGTGCATGGAGCAGCAGGTGACGATCAGGTCGCCGACGCCGGCCAGGCCGGTGAAGGTGTCCTTCCTGCCCCCCAGGGCCACGCCCAGCCGGGCCATCTCAGCCAGCCCCCGGGTCATGAGCAGGGCCTTGGTGTTGTCGCCGCAGCCCATGCCGTCGCAGCAGCCGGCGCACAGGGCGATGATGTTTTTCAGGGCGGCGCAGATCTCAGTGCCCACCTTGTCGTCGCTGGTGTACACCCGGAAGCGCTGATTCATGAACAGGTCCTGGACCTGTTCGGCGATTTTCAGGTCCTCGGAGGCCACCACCACCCCGGTGGGGATTTTCCGGCCCACCTCCTCAGCGTGGGAGGGCCCGGACAGCACCACCACCGGGCATTTGCCCTGGACCTCCTCCTCAATCACCTGGCTCAGGCGCAGGGAGCTGTCCTTCTCGATGCCCTTGGACACGGAGACCAGGATGGTGCCCGGGTCGGCCAGCTCCCTGAGCTGCTTCGCGGTGGACCGCACGGCGAAGGAGGGGGTGGCCACCACCACCAGCCCACAGCCCTTCACGGCCGCCATGTCGGTGGTGAGCTTCAGCTCCTCAGGCAGGGGGACCCCCTTGAGCATGGGGTTCTCCCGGGTCTCCCGGAGGACGGCGGACTCCTCCTCCAGGTAGGACCACAGGGTCACGTCGTTGCCGTTTTCCAGCAGTAAGAGCGCCAGGGCCGTCCCCCAGGCGCCGCTGCCAAGAACTGTGATTTTCATAGCAATACCTCCCAGTTTTCATAAGGCCCCCTTCGCAAAGGGGGCTCCCGGCAAAGCCGGGTGGGGGTTTCTTTTGGAAAACCCTCCGTCATCCGCTTCGCGGATGCCACCTCCCTTCACGAAGGGAGGCTTTTTTACGCTTTCTTGTGGTGCAGGCTGAACTTGTTCTCCGTTCCAGTGAGCAGCCGGTGGATATTGGCCCGGTGCATGTACAAAATGAGCCCGCCGATGACGATGGACAAAACCAGTAGAATCACGTTCTGATAGACGAACCAGGTAACGAAGGGGAAGGACGCCCCGGCCCAGCAGGAGCCCAGGGAGACATACCGGGTGAGCAGGACCAGCACGATAAACCCGCCCCAGACGACGAGGGCGATGCGCCAGTCCAGCATAATGGCGATGGTTCCGCCGGACAGGATACCCTTGCCCCCCTTGAAGTGGAACATGCAGGGGAACATGTGGCCCAGCAGGCACCAAAGCCCCGCCCAGTATTTCGCCAAAATGACTGCCTCAGCCGGTGTATTGACGATATCAGCGGCGATCCATATGGCAAGAACCGCTTTCAGCACGTCGCACAGGATGACCACCAACGTCAGAAAGCCGCCAAAGGAGCGGTAGAAGTTGGTCAGTCCAGCATTGCCGCTGCCATGAGTACGGATATCGTCACGTAGGATATACTTGGATACAATGACCGCCCCGTTAAAGCAACCGCAGAAGTAGGCGCAAAGCGCAATGGCAGCAAAGAAAAAGGGGGCATTGGCAGGCAGATAATCAAGCATTCCTTACCCCTCCTTCTCGCTCCGCTCCCGGACGGTGAGGCGCACCGGGGTGCCCTCCAGGCCGAAGGTGGAGCGGATCTGATTCTCCAGATACCGCTGGTAGGAGAAGTGGAAGAGCCTTGCGTCGTTGCAGAAGCAGACGAAGTGTGGGGGTTTCACTCCCACCTGGGTCATATAGTAGACCTTGAGCCTGCGGCCCTTGTCGGTGGGGGGCTGGACCCGGGCGGTGGCGTCGGCCAGCAGGGAGTTGAGCATTCCTGTCGTGATGCGCATAGCCGCCTGATTATTCACGTAGTTGATGAGCTCGAAGAGCCGGTCCACCCGCTGGCCAGTGAGGGCGGAGATAAAGACAATGGGGGCATAGGTCATATAGCTCAGGTCCCGCATCACGTCCTGGCGCATTTTGTCCATGGTCTTGCCGTCCTTCTCGATGGCGTCCCACTTGTTGACCACGATGATGCAGGCCTTACCCGCTTCGTGAGCCAGACCCGCCACCTTGGTGTCCTGCTCGGTGACCCCCTCCTGGGCGTCAATCATGATGAGGCACACGTCGCTGCGCTCAATGGCCATGGTCGCCCGGAGGACGGAGAATTTTTCAATGCGGTCGTCCACCTTGGACTTCTTCCGCATCCCGGCGGTGTCGATGAACAGGAATTTCCCCTGTTCGTTCTCAAAGTAGCTGTCCACCGCGTCCCGGGTGGTGCCGGCCACGTTGGAGACGATGACCCGCTCCTCCCCCAGGATACGGTTGACCAGGGAGGATTTTCCCACGTTGGGCTTGCCGATGACCGCCACCTTGACCACGTCGTCCTCGTCCGCCTCCTCCTCTTCGGGGGGGAAGTGCTCGAAGCAGGCGTCCAGCAGGTCGCCGGTGCCGTGGCCGTGGACGGCGGAGACGGCGATGGGGTCGCCCAGGCCCAGGTTGTAGAACTCATAGATGTCCGGGTTCTCCCGGCCGGTCTGGTCGGCCTTGTTCACCGCCAGCACCACCGGCTTGCCCGAGCGCAGCAGCATGTTGGCTACCTCCTGGTCAGAGGCGGTCATGCCGGTTTTGATGTCGCAGACAAAGACAATCACCGTGGCGGTGCCGATGGCGATCTCCGCCTGCTCCCGCATGAAGGACAAAATCTGGTCGTCGGTGCCCGGCTCGATGCCGCCGGTGTCCACGATGTCGAATACGCGGTTTCGCCACTCGCACTGGGCGTACAGCCGGTCCCGGGTGACCCCGGGGGTGTCCTCCACGATAGACAGCCGCTGTCCGCACAGCTTGTTAAACAGCATGGACTTGCCCACGTTGGGCCGGCCCACAATGGCAACTAAGGGTTTCATAGTGTTCCTCCTCTCCAGGCCCCCTTCGCAAAGGGGGCTCCCGGCGAAGCCGGGTGGGGGTTTTCTTCTTGACAGAGATAGATACGTTTCGATAGGGGAAAACCCTCCGTCATCCGCTTCGCGGATGCCACCTCCCTTCGCGAAGGGAGGCTTTTTGCGCTCCTACGGATTATACCGATAAAATTCCTCATTTTCCCAGGCGGCTTTCTGGGTTTCGGGGGTGAGCTGGATGCCGCAGATGGCGTCCAGCAGCTCGTAGCCGTCCTGGGGGACGGGGACCACGGGTACCCCCAGCTCCCGCTCCACGTCGGCGGTGGTCACGTCGTCCAGAAAGACGTTCTCCCCGGACCGGAGCATGTTGGCGGGGATGAGCAGGCGTTTTCCCAGCTCCTTCCCCCGGAGCTGCTCGATAAGGTCGCCCCCGGTGACCAGCCCGGCCACGGTGATGGTCTCGCCGAAAAAGCGGTTGACGATGGGGTAGACCCTTCCCTCTATTGTACCACATTTTTCCCGGGCCTGTCCCACCAATTTTGCCAAAAACGGGGCGGCGGACACCCCGGTGGCGATGGAGAAGGGGACAGCACCCTCCAGCTCCTCAGGCTCCATCAGGTCCAGGGCCCGGCCAAACTCCCGGCTGAGGAGGGTGAGCATCCCCACCCCGTTATCCAGCTGGGTGAAGTCCTCAAAGTAGTCCTCGGGGGGCAGTTCCCGCCCGGCCAGCAGGTAGAACTCGTCGGAGCACCACACCAGCCTTGTGCCGTTCTCCTTCAGATGTTTCGCAGCGAAGGCCTCCACCTGGTCCACCAGGGCGGCGGCGGTGTCCTTGGTGTAGGTTTTCAGGGGATAGAGCCCCTCCCGGTATTTGGTCACCCCCACCGGCACCACCGACACGCTGTTCACCGCCGGGAACATGGCCGCCAGGTCTTGCAGCGTCCTGTCCAGGGCGGGACCGTCGTTGATGCCGGGGCAGGAGACGATCTGGCAGTTCATGGTGATGTTTTCCTGGGCAAACCGCTCCATGATGTCGATGCCCTCCCCGGCCCGGGGATTTTTCAGCATCTCTGTGCGCAGGGCCCGGTCGGTGGTGTGGACGGAAACGTTGATGGGGGAGATGCGCAGGTCGATAATCCGCTGCACCTCCCGGGGGGAGAGGTTGGTGAGGGTGAGGTAGTTGCCCAGCAGGAAGGACAGCCGGGCGTCGTCATCCTTGAAGTAGAGGGAGGGACGCATCCCCGGGGGCATCTGGTCCACAAAGCAGAAGATGCAGTGGTTGGCGCAGGACCGGGCCCGGTCCATCAGGTAGGTCTCAAATTCCAGCCCCAGGTCCTCCCCCTCGCCCTTGCGGACCCGCAGGGTGCGCACCGTCCCCTCCGGGCTTTTCAGGGTCAGCTCCAGCCGGGGGTCGTAGCTGTAGAACTTGTAGTCCAGCACGTCAATGATGGGGTGGCCGTTGATGTGGGTGAGGGTGTCCCCGGCCCGGACCCCCGCCCGGTGGGCGGGACTGGGCCGGTCCACCGATTTCACGGCCGTCATGCTCACAGATATGCCCCCTTTTTACCAATATCATGTTATTCTACTATAAACAGGGCGGCAATGCAAGATAAAAAGCGGGAGCGAAAGCCCCCGCTCTATTCCTCCGGAAATACCTTGGTCAGGTCCACGGAGCAGTCCTCAAGCACCCCCACAGGCACGATGTCCTTGGCGGTGTATACCTCCGGGACATAGTACTGGCCGTCCTCCAGCATGTAGACCAGCACCAGCTGTTTGTCCGGGTCTACAATCCAATACTCCTTGACCCCCGCCTGCTGGTACAGCTTGTATTTTATGAGGCAGTCGTATTGCTTGGTGGAGGGGGAGAGAATTTCAATGATTAAATCAGGTGCGCCATGGATTCCACGGGTGTCCACCTTTCCGTTTTTCTTACATGCAACGGAGAGGTCCGGCTGTACTACTGTTTTCACGTTTTTAGGGTTGTCGCCATTGTTTTCAAACAGGCGGACGTCAAGGGGGGCGGGGTAGATTTTGCGGCATGTTCCTCGCAGATGTGTGTGGATTTGAGTGAGAAGCTCTGTGAGAATCAGTTGATGAACATCAGTTGGCGAGGACAGTGCCCGCAGCTGGCCATCATATAACTCATAGTGTGTTGGGTCGTCCTCCCAGGCCAGCAGGTCAGCATAGGAGTATTTCTTTTCCTGGGGCAAAGACATAACAATCCCTCCTTTTCTCTATTGTACCACAGATTACAGGAAAGGTACAGCATAAGAGAGCCTATACCGATCACTTTTTTGGATAGGGCTCCTGTTTGTTTGTCAGCCCGAGGATATAATCGGTGCTTGTTCCATAGTACGCCGCCAGCTTGACCAGCGCCCAGACAGGGATTTCCCGAACCCCCTTTTCATAGCGGCGGTATACCTCCCGCTTGCACATCAGGACCTCAGCGATTTCCGCTTGGCTTTTATCAGCGTCAATTCTCAAGTCTTCCAGCCGTTGATACTGCATGGTAGCATCTCCTCCTAAAAAAGATGCTACTATTTTGTTGCTTTTTCCACCTTGACATGCTACCATATGGTGGCAAATCAAGAGACACAACTCTGTGCGGTCTTAAACAGAATGACCGCACAAAATACAGTATCCCATCGAAGCCATCCCGCCCCCCGCAGGGCAAGCCTCCCGTCCCTCCGCTGAGTAAGCCTCCTTTTGAAAGGAGGTGCCCCAGTGCGCACACTGGGGCGGAGGATTGTATTTCGCCGAAGGCGAAATGTATGCAATAAACGAGATTTTGCAAACTTCGGTTTACTTCGTATGTTTCGCTTCGCGAAACGCAATCCCCACCGCCCTCCGGGCGGAGCCCCTTTCCAAAGGGGCCTTTTTCGCTGCGGCGGGACGTTGGGATTTAGTCCTTCGGTTTCAGCAGAAGATAGGGTTCCACCTCTAGTATCTCGGCAATTCGGCAAAGCAAATCCAAGCTGACGCCTACGCCAGCCCGCTCAATTCTGCTGACATGGCTTTGGTCCTTGTCCAACAGGTCGCCAAGCTGACGCTGACTTAAATCTGCTCGGTTGCGGTAATACATAATGTTGAGACCGAGCGTTTTATAAACCTCATGATATGCGGGATTCATAGGTTCACCCCCGCATAATAGTGTATTTAATTTTTTATGTTTTAGGCAGACCTTGAAAATTACTAATTATTAAATTATAATCATAATAATGAAATATAAATGACTATGTATGATCTGGGAGGGACTGTTTATGGAGCTGCGGGAACAAATTATCTCCGTTCTGCGGGGGCACGGGGTAGTCAAAATGAGCGTTGCGCCTCTGTGCATGGTGGACCTGGTGGAAATATATCTGACCGACTTTGAGGACATGCTCATGTCCAAGCTGCTGCGTGATGTGGCGGAGCGGTATGGGGTAGAAAAGAGGATTTTGATGCAGCGGCTCGGGGGGCTGGCACGGCAGATACACCGCAAGGACCCGCAGTGGTACTGCGAGACCTTCCCGGAGGGCTACAGCACCCCTGTTTTTCTGCGGGCTGTCGCCCGGGAGGTTCAACTGTCCCTCTGGGACGCCCCGCCCCTGGCTGGCATAGGATAGGATAAGCGGCGGAGCCTGTTCGCCGCTTCAGGAGGTATAACAATGCAAGCAACAGGAACACTATCCGTCCGGGTGTACACCTCCCAGGCGCAGATTCCCCTGGAGAGGGCCACAGTGGTGGTGGCCGAGCCGGGGGAGGGGGGCAAGTGGCGGCTGCTCTCCATACAGAACACCGACAGCAGCGGAAAAATTCAGCCGGTTCAGATTGAAACGCCGGCGTTAGGGGAGAGCACCTCCCCCGACGGGCTGCCCGGAGAGGGCGCTCCCTGCGCCCTGTGCTCCCTGTGGGCGGAGCAGCCGGGCTACGCCATGCTCCAGCTGGAGAATGTTCAGATATTCCCCGGTGTGGAGACGGTACAGAACATGGAGCTCACCCCCCTGCCCCAGGGGCTGTGCAGCCTTCAGCAGCGGGATGAGCGGGACATCCCGGTCCAGAGTCTGTGAGGTGACATATGCCCGTCATCATTCCATATGTCCCCAGCACCATCACGGTACACATGGGACTGCCCGACCAGTGGGCGGAGAACGTGACCGTGAGCTTCCCGGACTATGTAAAGAACGTGGCCTCCAGCGAGATTTATCCCACCTGGGAGCCCTCCGCCATCCGGGCCAATGTGCTGGCCATCATCTCTTTTGCCCTGAACCGGGTGTATACCGAGTTTTACCCCAGCCGCGGCTACGACTTCCAGATCACCTCCACCACCCAGTACGACCAGAAGTTCATTCGGGGGCGGAATATCTTTGAGAATATCAGCCAGCTTGTGGACGAGATTTTCAACGACTATATCCGCCGCCAGGGCTTTGTGGAGCCCCTGGCCGCCAAATTCTGCAACGGCACCACCTCCAAGTGCGACGGCCTGTCCCAGTGGGGGAGTCAGGCGCTGGCCCAGGAGGGGGCCAATTCCATGGAGATTCTCCGCCATTACTATGGGGACAACATCGAGCTGGTGGTGGACGCCCCCATTCAGGACCTCATCACCTCCTACCCCGGGACCCCCCTGCGCCGCGGCTCGGCGGGACCCGATGTGTCGGTGGTGCAGTCCATGCTCAACCGCATCTCCCAAAACTACCCCGCCATCCCCAAGGTGCCCATTACCGGGGCCTTCGACGAGGCCACCGAGGATGCGGTGCAGGCCTTTCAGCGCATCTTCAATCTGACTCCGGACGGCATTGTGGGCAAGGCCACCTGGTATAAGCTGGTGTATCTCTATGTGGGGGTGGTGCAGCTGGCCGAGCTGGTGAGCCAGGGACAGACCTTCTACGCCTTTCAGTTCCAGTTCCCCGGGACGCTGGTCCAGGGGGACTCCGGCCCGGAGGTGGAGGTGCTGCAATATATGCTCTCCATGCTGGCCCAGTTCTCCGATGCGCTGAGGGCCCCGGCCATGGACGGCGACTTTGGCCCCGTCACCGACCGGGCGGTGCGCACCTATCAGGTGTGGGCGGGCCTCACCCCCGACGGCGTGGTGGATGAGCGCACCTGGAACTCCATCTATGACAGCTTTGTGACGGCGGACTATCAGCTCCGCCGGGACACGGTGCGGGCCCAATCCCTGCGGGAGAACGCGGCGCCCGTCATGGCCCGGGCGGACAGCCGGCCGGAGGGGCCGGACCGCTGGGACAACACCCCCCGGCTGGGCCAGTACCAGGGCCGTCCCATGGAGCCGGGTCAGGCGGACGGCCCGAAGGACAGACAGGGAGGAGTGAAGGTATGAACGTCGATTTAGACCGGGAGCTGCTGGAGCGGGAGATGGTGTCCAACCCGGTTATGAGCCTGCAGTATATGCTGCGGCAGCTGTCCAGAACCTATCAGTTTCTGCCCGAGCTGGTGGTGGACGGCGTCTATGGCGAGCGTACCCTGGAGGCGGTGATGAGCTTCCAGCGGGAGGCGGGCCTGCCCGTCACCGGGACGGTGGACCGGGCCACCTGGGAGGCCATCCGGAACTGCTGGCTGGCCCAGCGGGGCAGAACCGGCTATTCCCGGGCCGCGCGGATCTTTCCCTCCGAGGGTGTCCAGGTCCAGGAGGGGCAGACCAGGGAGTATCTCATTGTTCCCCAGACCATGTTCAATATTTTAGCCGGCAAGTTCGAGGGGATCACCCGCTGTGAGGCGGACGGCTGCAACGGTCCCGTCTCGGCGGACAACATCCGCTGGCTGCAAAGGGCGGCCGGCCTGCCCCAGACCGGCTGCATGGACACCGCCACCTGGGATATGCTGTCCCATCTCTACGAGATTTTTGTGGTTCAGGACACGGACTGCCAGCCGGAGTTTACCGGCGGCTGGGGATAGAAAACAGCGCCGCCCGCCCCGAATGGGGCGGGCGGTCCGCGTTTACAGGGATGCGCTGGGCAGGTTGTCCACAAAGGCCTTCAGCTGGGACTGGCTGTTCATCTGGCCCAGCTGGAGCAGGATGGCCTCCCGCTGCTTGGGGGTGCAGCTGTCGTAGAAGGCGGAGGCCTTGGGGTTGTGCTGCAGCAGCTGCCCGAAGGTCACCGCCGCGTTTGTGTTGACGTTCATACTATCACCTCAGTGACAGTATGCCCCATTTTTTAATAAGTATGATTACAGATTTCCCGGATTTTGGCCTGGATTACCTTCAGGTCCTCGAAGGTCTCGGGCCGGCGGCGGGGGTCACGGAGAATGGCGGCGGGGTGGAACAGGGCGGTCATCCACACGCCGTTTTTCTCAAACCACTGGCCGTGCTCTTTGGTGATTTTGAAGTCCTCCTTAATCAGCTTGCAGGCGGCGATGCGGCCCAGGCAGATGATGATCTTGGGCCGGAGGAGGGCGGTCTGGCTGCGCAGATAGTCGATGCAGGCCTCCTGCTCGGTGTTCAGGGGGTCCCGGTTCTGGGGCGGGCGGCACTTGACCATGTTGGCGATGTAGACATTCCTCTCCCGGCTCAGGTCCACCATCTCCAGCATGTCGTCCAGCAGCTTGCCTCCCCGGCCCACGAAGGGCAGACCCTGGAGGTCCTCGTTTTCGCCGGGACCCTCGCCAATGCACATGACCTCCGCGTCCCGAGGCCCGGTGCCGAAAACCACGTTGTGCCGGGTGTCCGCCAGGGCGCACTTCTGACAGGATAGGCAGGCCTGTTCCAGTTCTTCCCAATTTGTGTAGAGCATAGAGATACCTCCCAAAATACCAGATTTCGACGGTTTTGCGCTCTTTAGTATACCACAGGAGAGAGCCGGTGAAAAGGATTTTTATGGTTTTTCACAAGAAAGAGGTGCGAAAAAAATATTTTCGCACTTTTATCCCAATTTCTCACAGAAGCGCCTGTGGAAAGGTGAGGGTGCGGGCACTAAATATGGGACGGTGTGCGGCGGACATACCGCATATCTTGTATGAAAGGGGGGATAATAGAGACATCCCATCAGGCTGAAACGTATGTTTTATACGGATAAAAATGCAATTTTTTGGGCGAAAACCCGATGTTTAATACAAAACGGGCAGAAAAAAACACTTGATTTTTATGTTAACAGGCATTATACTGGAAAACGCAGTGGAGCGAAATGGGGGAAAATCCCTCAAATAGACACCCTGGTGGGGGAAGAGGTGAGGGGACGTGACCGGCACATACGAGCACAATATCGATGCCAAGGGCCGGCTGTTCATCCCCGCCAAGCTCCGGGAGGAGCTGGGCACCGCCTTCTACCTGGCCATGGGCGTGGACGCCTGCCTGGCCATCTATCCCCAGTCCACCTGGGACCGCTTCACCGAGAAATTTGCCTCCCTGCCCATGAGCCAGTCCAAGGCTATGCGCCCTCTGTTTGCCAACGCGGCCAAGTGCGAGCCTGACAGCCAGGGGCGGATTGTCATCCCCCAGAAGCTGCGGCAGTATGCCGGGCTGGACAAGGAGGCGGTTATCATCGGAGTCCACGACCGGGCGGAGATCTGGTCTGCCGAGGCCTGGAACGCCCAGGAGGAGGAAGAAATGACTCCGGAGAAGATGGCGGCCTGCATGGCCGAGCTGGGGTTCTAATATGGGTGAGCTTACCCACCGCTCCGTCCTGCTGGAGGAGTGTATTGAGGCGCTGAATATCCGCCGGTCGGGGGTCTATCTGGACGGCACCCTGGGCCGGGCGGGCCACAGCCGGGAGATTGTGAAGCAGCTGACCTCCGGCCGCCTCATTTGCGTGGACCGGGACCAGGCGGCCCTGGACGCCGCCCGGGAGCGGCTGGCCCCCTGGCTGGACCGGGTGACCCTGGTCCACAGCAACTTCGATCAGATTGACGAGATTTTGGACGGGCTGTCTCTGCCCGGCGTGGACGGGATGCTCTTCGATTTGGGCGTCTCCTCCCCCCAGCTGGACGACGGCAGCCGGGGCTTCTCCTACATGCACGACGCCCCCCTGGACATGCGTATGGATCAGGGGACGGGGCGCACCGCCGCCGATGTGGTCAACACCTGCTCCCAGGAGGAGCTGAGGAGAATCATATCACAGTACGGCGAGGAGCGCTATGCTCCCCAGATTGCCGGGGCCATCGTCCGCCGCCGGGAGGACAGGCCTGTCACCACCACCCTGGAGCTGGTGGAGGTCATTAAGAGCGCCATGCCCTCCAAGGCCCTGCGGGAGAAGCAGCACCCCGCCAAGCGCACCTTCCAGGCCATCCGCATCGCCGTCAACGACGAGCTGGCCTCGGTGGAGCGGATGCTCCAGCGGGCGGTGCCCCGGCTGAACAGGGGCGGACGGCTGGCGGTAATCACCTTCCACTCACTGGAGGACCGCATTGTGAAAACAGGCCTGGCTGGCTTTGCCCGGGGGTGTACCTGTCCCCCGGACTTTCCCGTATGCGTCTGCGGAAAGACGCCGGACATCAGGCTGGTCAACAAAAAGCCCATCCTGCCCAGCGAGGGGGAGATTGAGGAGAACCCCCGGGCCCGCAGCGCCAAATTAAGAATTGCTGAAAAATTGTAGGGGGCGGCCTCTGCGCCGTCCCTGTTCTACGGAATACAAATGACAGGAGTGAACCCCATGGCAACAAACCGCCGCCGTAATACAACCGCATACAGCACCTACGGCAGCGTGGCCTATGCGCCCACCTACGACGGAAACGCGGTCCGAGTCCCACGCCGGGAGGAGGAGCGCGGACCGGCCCCCCAGCCCAAGAAGCCGGTCCAACCCCACAAGCGGGCCAGAGTAGAGGTCCGGCAGGCCGGGGCGGTGGCCCCCTTCGCGGTGGTGGGCTTTCTGGCGGTGGCTGTCTTCGCGGCGATGCTGATTACCAGCTACGCCCAGCTGATGGTGGCCAATGACGAGATGGTCTCCCTGCGCCGGCAGCTGTCCGACCTGAAGGTGGAGAACACCACCCTGTCTGCCCAGTATGAGAAGGTTTTCGACCTGGCTACTATCCAGGAGGCGGTGGGGGACACCATGGTCCGGCCCACCAGCGACCAGGTGGTATACATCGACCTGTCCGCTCCGGACACCGTCACCGTCTATCAGGGGAGCTCCCCCCTGTCCGGAATGGAGGATCTGATGAAGGGAATCGGCGGCCTGTTCGGCGGCATTATAGAATATTTCCGCTGACCCTGCCATATAGTGATTGTGAGGCAGGGCCGGTTGGGTCAGAGCGCGCAAACTCACCCGGTATATAGAGACTACGGGCGCAAGAATGAGGAATTCTTGCGCTCTATTTGTGAGATGTGACACCCGCAAGGGAGGGTTTTCCATGAGAAAGGCAAACAAATACGAGAGGAGCATGGGTCGGGGCAGCGTGACCACCAGCGCCACCCGGGGCAGCCATTCCAAGCGGGCCATCCTCCACCGGACGCTGTTTTTAATGGTGGTCTGCGGGGGGCTGATGTTTGTTCCCCTGTGCTGGAAGCTCTGGGACATCGCCATTGTCCACCACGAGGAGTATCAGCAGAAGGCCAGCGACCAGCAGACCCTGGACTTCACCATCTCCGCCAGCCGGGGCAATATCTACGACCGGAACAACAACGTGATGGCCATGTCGGCCACGGTATACAAGCTGATTTTGTCCCCCCGGGACCTGGTAAAGAGCGTTTCCAACAAGGGGGAGGACGGCAAAAAGCTGCCGGACGAGGTCTACCAGGCCAACGTGGCCGCCGCCCAGAGCCAGATGGTGGAGGACCTGATGACCCTGCTCCCTGACCTGGACCGGGAAAAGGTGACCAAGCAGGTCCACAACACCAAATCCGCCTACTGGGAGGTGAAGGTGGACATCGAGGAGGAGGATAAGCAGGTTTTTCAGGAGTACATCACCGAACACAAGACCGCCTCCTACCTCTACCTGATCACCAGCACCAAGCGCTACTACCCCTATGCCGGGCTGGCCGCCCAGGCCCTGGGCTTTGTCAACGCCAACGGCGGGGCCTACGGCATTGAGGCGATGTACAACGACCTGCTGGAGGGCACCGCCGGCCGGGTGTACACCACCCGCACCGCCGGCGGCACCGAGCGGTATAACAGCTACGCCAACTACGTGGACGCCCAGGACGGCTACAACCTGACCCTCACCATCGACACCACCATCCAGTCCTATCTGGAGAAGGCCCTGGAGGAGGGGATCCAGGAATTCGACGTGCGCAACGGCGCCTTCGCCATCGCCATGGACCCCAAGACCGGGGCCCTGCTGGGCATTGCCAGCTCCCCGGACTTCGACCCCAACAACTACTCCCTCATCACCAACGACCTGCTCAACGACCAGCTGGAGGCCAACACTGCCTCCATCTACGCCGCGCTGAAGGAGAACAACACCGACAACCTCACCGACAGCGAGCTGATGGCCAAGGCGGAGAGCCAGGCCAGGGCGGACGCCCGAACCACCCAGTGGCGCAGCCGGGCCATCGACTCCCGGTATGAGCCGGGTTCCACCTTCAAGGCCATGGTGCTGGCTGCCGCCCTGGAGGAGGGCCTGGTCAGCGAGAGCGACACCTTCTATTGCAGCGGCTCAGTTACCATTCCGGGCTACCCCAAGCCCATCACCTGCTCCAAAAAGACAGGCCACGGCAGCCAGACCCTGGCCGAGGCGGTGGGCAACTCCTGCAACCCCGCCTTTATGGAGATCGGCAGCCGGCTGGGCAAAGACAGATTTTACGACTACTTCGAGGCCTTCGGGATGCTGGAAAGCACCGGCGTGGACCTGCCCGGCGAGGCCAGCCTGGTGGGCGGCATGTGGAGCCGGGACAAGATGACCAACGTGGACCTGGCGGTGGCCTCCTTCGGCCAGCGCTTCGAGGTCACCCCCCTGCAGATGATCTGCGGCTTCTCCGCCGTCATCAACGGGGGCAACCTGGTGAAGCCCTACGTGGTCCAGACGGTGAGCACCCAGGACGGCACCGTCATCCGGAACACCGAGACGGAGGTGGTCCGCCAGGTGGTCAGCAAGCAGACCAGCCAGCGGGCGGCCGACATCCTGGAGCAGGTGGTGTCCAAGGGCACCGGCAAGAACGCCTATGTGGCGGGCTACCGCATCGGGGGAAAGACGGGCTCCTCCGAGGTAAAGACAGAGGAGGACCGGACCATCGTCTCCTTTATGGGCTACGCCCCCGCCGACGACCCCCAGGTGATCGTCCTCATCGCCTATGACAAGCCCCAGCCCAAGGCGCCGGGGAGCAACGAGTCCACCACCGGCCGCTACATCAGCGGCGGCAATATGGCCGCCCGAAAGGCCGGCCCCCTCATCGCCCAGATCCTGGACTATATGGGAGTGGAGCGGGTGTACAACAGCGACGAGTCCGCCGTGGCCGACGTGTCCATGCCCAAGGTGACTGGCATGACCCTGGCCGACGCGGAGAAGGCGCTGAAGGAGAAAAATCTGAAATACCGCACCCTGGGCTCGGGGGACACCGTCTCCCGGCAGGTCCCCGCCAGCGGCACCAAGATCCCCGGCGGCTCCACTGTCATCCTATACTTGGGGGACGCCGTTCCGGAGGAGAGCGGTACGGTGCCCGATGTGATTGGAAAGACCTATGAGGAGGCTAAAAAGGCCCTGGAAAAGGCGGGCTTCTTCATGCGGGCCTCGGGAGTGTCCACCTACTACAGCAACACCACCACCGCAGACCGCCAGAGCGTCAACGGCGGCGACACCGCTGCCATCGGCACCGTCATCGACGTCCGCTTCTTCAACCAGGTGGAGGACGGCTATGCGGGATAGCGAAGCTTATATAGAATAAAACTCCGCCCTGTGAGGGGTGACACCATGAAGCTGCGAAAGATTTTGGAAGGCGTCTCCCTCACGGGGGGGAATGCCGATTTAGATATGGAAATATCTTCCATATCCTACGACACCCGGACCCTGGCTCCCGGCGCTCTCTTTGTAGCCCTGTCCGGGGAGAAGAACGATGGCCATCGGTATATCGAGGCCGCCCTGGACAGGGGGGCCGCCGCCGTCCTGTGTGAGCGCGCCCCGGAGAGCCCCGGCCCCTGGCTGACGGCGGCGGACAGCCGGCTGGCCCTGGCCCTGGTCTCGGCCAACTGGTTTGGCCGGCCGGGGGATTCCATGACGCTGGTTGCCGTCACCGGCACCAACGGCAAGACCACCACCACCAGCCTGCTCAAGGAGCTGCTGGAGCGGGCGGCGGGGGCCAAGGTGGGCCTCATCGGCACCAACCGGAACATGATCGGCGGCGAGGAGCTGCCCGCCCACCGCACGACCCCGGAGAGCTATGAGCTGCAGTCTCTGCTGCGCCGGATGGCGGACGCCGGCTGCACCCATGTGGTGCTGGAGGCCTCCTCCCACGCCCTGGTCCAGCACCGGACGGCGGGGCTGACCTTCGACGCAGGGGTGTTCACCAACCTGACGCAGGACCACCTGGACTACCACCACACCATGGAGGAGTACCGGGATGCCAAGGGGCTGCTCTTTGGCCAGTGCCGCCGGGCGGTGCTCAACCTGGACGACGAGGCGGGCCGCTGGTATCTGGACAAAATCTCCTGCCCCGCCTTTACCTACTCGGAAAACCGGGCCTGTGCCGGCCTCACCGCCCGGAATATCCGGCTGTTTCCCGGCTGTGTGGAGTTCGAGGCCCTGACCCTGGGCAGAATTTCCCGGGTCCACCTGCCGATCCCCGGGGGATTTTCCATCTACAACGCCCTGGCCGCTCTGGCCGCCGGGCTGTGCCTGGGGCTGGACCTGGAGGACATGGCCCGGGTCATGCCCGCCGTCCACGGGGTGAAGGGCAGGGTGGAGGTGGTCCCCGTTCCACGGGCCTATACCGTCATCATCGACTACGCCCACAGCCCCAACGCCCTGGAGAATATTCTCACCACCGCCCGGGACTTTACCGCCGGCCGCCTTGTCTGCGTCTTTGGCTGCGGCGGCGACCGGGATAAAACCAAACGGCCCGTCATGGGGGCCGTGGCCGCCGAGCTGGCCGATCTGTCGGTGGTCACCTCCGACAACCCCCGCACTGAGGACCCTCAGGCCATCATTGACGATATTCTTGCGGGCATGGGGGAGGCGGAGCTCCACGTGGAGCCCGACCGCCGGGCGGCCATCGGCTGGGCCCTGGCCCAGGGAAAGCCGGGGGATGTGATTGTCCTGGCGGGCAAGGGACATGAGACCTATCAGGAGGTCGGCGGCGTCCAGTACCACATGGATGAGCGGGAGATTGTGGCTGATTGGTTTGCCAGGGCGGACAGCCGGCAAAAAATGACTGGAAAAGTTCCCGCGGATGTGGTATGATACTATGTCTGTGTGCACAGACCACATTGAATCAACGGGCGTGTAGGGGCCGACGGCCCCGGCGGCCCGCTGTTCGGGCTGCGGGCTTGGTATCGGCGGCGCGCCGGGAGCGTCGTGCCCTACAGGCCGCAGTCATGCGGTTGGTATGCTCAAAAGAGAAAGACCAGGAGGGGTTTCGACATGACATATATCCTCAGCTTCATTGTGTCCTTTGGGGTGGCCGCTATTGTGGGACAGCTGCTCATCCCGCTGCTCCGGCGGCTGAAGGCGGGCCAGTCCATCCGAAAGGACGGCCCGACCTGGCACATGTCCAAGCAGGGCACCCCCACCATGGGCGGCATCATGTTTATCCTGGCCATTGGCGCGGCCTGTCTGGTGGCGGGCTGGGAGGAGCTGCGGAGCGGAAATTACAACCATCTGTATGTCTTTCTCTTCGCCCTGGTATTCGGCGTGATCGGCTTTATAGACGACTTTCAAAAGCTGCGCCACCACGCCAACGAGGGCCTCACCGCCGCGCAGAAGTTTCTGCTTCAGCTGGCGGCGGCCATCGCCTTCACGGTGCTGATGCGGGAGCAGGGCTACCTGACCCCCAACCTCTACATCCCGTTCCTGGGGATTGAGATTGTGGGCATCCCCTGGGTGGCGTATATGGTATTCGCCGCCTTCGTCATGGTGGGCACAGTGAACGCCGTCAACCTCACCGACGGCATCGACGGCCTGGCCGCCGGTGTCACCATCCCGGTGGCCCTGTTCTACATGGCGGTGTCCGCCTGGTTCGGCAAGAACGACCTGGCTATCCTGTCTGCCGCCCTCACCGGGGGTCTGGCCGCCTTTCTGATTTACAACTTCCACCCCGCGAAGGTCTTTATGGGCGACACCGGCTCCTTATTTTTGGGGGGGATGGTGTGCGGCCTGGCCTTTGCCCTGGACGTCCCCCTGGTGATTCCCATTATCGGCCTGGTCTATGTGGCCGAGGTGCTGTCCGATATTATCCAGGTGGTCTATTTCAAGAAAACCCACGGCAAGCGGTTTTTCCGCATGGCCCCCCTTCACCACCACCTGGAGATGGGCGGCTGGAGCGAGACCAAGCTGTTCTGCATCTTCTCCGGCGTTACCCTGGCCCTGTGCTGCCTGGGCTTTTTGGGGGTCATGTACAGGTATCCCATGTAAGGGAAAAGAGGCGGCCGAAGGCCGCCCCCCAAACGCGAGCCCAGCAAAGCGGGTCGCGTTTGGAGAGGAGGAGCAAGGGAGCGAAATGAGGAATGCCCGATAGGGCGTTCCGAGTGAAGCGGACTTTGCGACGACGAGAAAGGAGGAAAAGCCCTTGGCCCGCAAAGCGAAACGAGATCTGACCATGGAGGAGCAGCTGGCCCGGGGACCGCTGGACCTGCCCTTTCTGATGCTGGTGCTGCTGCTGCTGGGCATCGGGCTGGTGATGCTCTTCTCCGCCTCCTACTATACCGCCTTCCGGGACTCCAAGCCCCCGGTGAACAACAACCCATACTTCTACATTACCCGCCAGGCCCTCTTCGCCGGGGCCGGACTGGCGGGGATGTATGTCGTCTCCCGCATCAACTACCAGCGCTTCCGCTGGATGGCCCCTCTGGCCCTGGCGGTATCCATCGTCCTGCTGATGATCTGCTATATCCCCGGCCTGAACGCCCCCATCAACGACGTGCGCCGCTGGCTGAAGGTTCTGCTGGTGGCCGGGCCTACCTACCAGCCCTCGGAGATTGCCAAGGTGGCGGTGGTGCTCTTCTTCGCCGCCCGGCTGTGCAAGCGGGACACGGAGAAGCAGCTGCGCTTCACCCGGCGCACCGGCACAGGGCGGGCACTGAACTGGCTGGAGAAGATCGGCTTTTTGGAGCTGGTGCCCTACGGCATGGTGCTGGTGGTGGTGCTGGGCCTGATTGTCTTTGAGCCCCATGTGTCGGGCGCCATGCTGGTGGCGGTGGGAGCCGCGGCGGTTCTGCTGGTCTCGGGCATCAGCCTGTGGTGGTTCACCGGACTGGGCGGCGCGGCCGCCGGCCTGCTGTTTGTTCTGTATCACACGGTGGGCTATGTAAACCGGAAAATCACCATCTGGCTGGACCCCTGGTCGGTGGACCCCCAGGACGGCGGCTACCAGTTTCGCCAGGGCATCTACTCTATCGCCTCGGGGGGCCTGCTGGGCCGGGGGCTGGGGGAGAGCAACCAGAAATACGGTTTCGTTCCCGAGCCGGAGAACGACATGATTTTCTCCATCGTGGTGGAGGAGCTGGGGCTCATCGGGGCCTTCATGATCCTGCTGCTCTTCGCTCTGCTGATCCTCCGGGGGTACTGGATTGCTCTCCACGCCCGGGATAAGTTCGGGATGCTCACCGTGGTGGGCATCATCACCCTGCTGGCCGCCCAGGTATTCTTCAACGTGGGCGTGGTCACCGGCCTGATCCCCAACACCGGCATCCCCCTGCCCTTCTTCAGCTACGGCGGCACCGCCCTGATGATCCATCTGGCGGAGATGGGCGTTATCCTGAGCATTTCCCGGCAGATACCGGCCCCGAGGAAGGATTGATTTTATGTGTAGGGCGCGACGACCTCGGCGCGCCGCAGTCCCAAATATGTTTCAAACGGCGCGCCGGGTCGTC
>NZ_QWKG01000078.1 GCF_009911595.1 Colidextribacter sp. OB.20 | reverse complement strand
GAACCGCCAGACTACATAAAACGTCTGGCGGTTCCGCATTTGACGCTTACTAAAAATCTGTATTGTTGGACAAATGGCAACGAATCTTTGTTGTCCCAGGGAGTACAAGGAAAAATTACCTATGGCACACTTCCTGGTCAAACCAAAAGTGACTTCATGTGGAACAGCGAAAACTCCATACAGACTGCTGGAGGGATATCTGTCGAAGCGGGAGGCATTACTTCCGAGTATGCTGTAACCGATGGCAGAATCTATTACAGTGCCTCCGATGGGAATGGCGCACATTTGACAACTGTGATTTATGACAACGGTACATGGAGTCCTCCTGTGACCATGACTGATGGTGATCGTTACTTAGAAAATCTTTCTGTAGTACAGTGGAATGGCAATGACTATGTTTTAGGAATGGATACCCTGCCAACCATTACAACCAGCGATGTGAAAGATGCCAAAAATCTTGTCTGGTCACAGGTCATGCCAGTCAGCAATTTGCGTTTGGATGGGATTGATTACGACGCTGAAGGAGTTGTAGCGGGAGAGCCTGTTCCAGTAACTCTATCTGTCACTAATACTGGCGACCATACAATAACCAGCATTGATGTCAACCAGAACGGACAAGTCTCCACAAAAACCTGCACACTAAGACCAGGTGAAAGTACAGAATTTGTAATGTCTGTTGATTGCCCCGCAACATTAACGGAGTATGTATTTTCTGTTTGCGAAACTGGTACGACAGATTTTTCGCCGCAAGATAATACTAATAGTGTCGGTATTGGCTATGCCGATCTGTCCGTGGAGCTAGTTGACCAGCGGATCGGCACCCAGTGTTCCCTGTTGGCCTATGTATCCAATCAAGGGGTAACTCCGGCTTCCGGGACGCTGAATTTTAGCGATGAGTCTGGCGCAAAACTTGGCGCACAAAGATTTGAAAATTTGGAACCAGGTAGTGTTGTCGTTATAACTTACCCAGTGCAGAGTCTGAGGGAGTATACTGCCACAATTCAATGTGATGAAGATGACCTATATACCTACAATAATTTGGCTACAATAAACAACGGAGAACCGTCCTCCGAAGAACAATCAGGTTATACTATTACTTTTGATTCTGCTGGTGGAACGCCAAGCACAACCAGCCTGATTACTGGAGCTGATGGAAAATTAAGCAGCATACCTACCGCTACACGCACAAACTACAATTTCGATGGTTGGTATACACTTGATGGAACACGGGTAACAACAGACACCGTATTTGAGTCAAATAGCACTGTTTATGCACATTGGACTTATTCTGGTGGTAGTTCTGGCGGGGGAAGCAGTACAACGAGTGGTGGGAGTTCTGACTATTCCATCTCCACATCCAATACCATCGGCGGGAAAATCCAAGTCCGTCCCACCAGCGCCGACAAGGGCTCCAAGGTGACAATCACTGTTACTCCAAACAGCGGCTATGAGTTGGACACCCTGACTGTCAAGGACAGCAGAGGGAATTCCATTAATCTCACGGACGAAGGTAGCGGGAAATATTCCTTTATCATGCCCGCTTCCAGGGTAACGGTAGATGCGACATTTAAGCACATTGCCATGAACAACACTCACTTTACAGACGTGCCTTCCAGTGCATACTACTATGACGCCGTGACTTGGGCTTTGGAGCAAGGCATCACTGCAGGAACCAGCGCAACCACATTCAGCCCCAACTCCTCCTGCACTCGTGCGCAGACTGTGACCTTCCTATGGCGGGCCGCTGGCTCTCCGGCCCCGCAGGGCAGCGCAAATCCCTTTACGGACGTTCAGCCTGGCGCCTACTACTACGATGCGGTCCTGTGGGCTGTGGAGCAGAGCATCACTGCGGGAACCAGCGCAACTACGTTCAGCCCGGATACCACCGTGACCCGTGGGCAAACTGTGACCTTCCTATATCGTGCAGCTGGTTCCCCGGCGATAGGCGGCAATAATCCGTTTGGGGATGTGACCTCTAATGCCTACTATGCCAATGCGGTCCAGTGGGCTGCGAACAAGGGCGTGACCGCTGGCACCAGTGCCACGACTTTTAGCCCGGATAGTAATTGCACTCGCGCACAAATTGTAACTTTCTTGTACCGAGATCGGACAGGGCAATAACTCCTACTGTCAAATATCCGCACACGATAAACAGCCAACCGGCAGACCGTGATCACAATCTGCCGGTTGGCTTTCAAAAACTGCATCACCTGTACCAATAATCCGGGCACACACGATGATCTGTCTCTGTAAGCACGAGGATATCTGACCGAATTTGTTCACAGGCAAGCAAAATCTGCTCCAGCGATTTTTTGTGCTTCAGCTGTTCGATGTTCCAAGTGGCAATTCTCAACTCGTATTCCCTCCCGTGTCTGGTTACACGATGCGGCTCGTCTGTCAATATTTTATACGATTTCAAATGAACATCAAGGCCGCTCGTGCAGTCAGAGACAAGGAACTCGCTCCAGTGGACAATGACTAATTTTTTTAGCATTCCCATTTCTTAAAATTTTTATACACACCCTCTTGACAAAGGCCGTCTAATCGAGTATCCTGTAAGCAGAACATATATTCGAGCACAACAACTGAACAAATTGCCTCGCTCTACTTCCGACTTACATATCCGAGGCTGTGCAAGACCTCGCGGTACAATATTCTGTACCGCTGGTTGTTTTGTCAGCAGGGATGTGTAGGTCTTTTTATTTTCTCTGGTATGCCGGGAACAGCGTGGATGGCTATCACACTCTGTCCTGTACCCCTATGCAGAGAGGAAAATCACCACGACTAATAAGGAGAACAAGTACAGTATGAAAGAATCCAACTACAAGAGCTACGACGAGCTGCCGCTGTTCCTGAACGCGGCAACGGTAGTAAGGGTACTGGGCATCTCGCCGTCCAGCGGGTACGAACTGATGCACGAACCGGATTTCCCTGTTCTGAAAATCGGAAGCCGGATGGTTGTGCCCAAGGAGAAATTTGTGGAGTGGGTGTCTCAGCACACCCAAGGAGGTGCAGATTGAAGTACACACAGTGGCCCAAGCGTGATCCGATCAAGAACTACTTCCAGCTGCCCAACGAGATATTCCTGCTGAGCCTGTCACCCGGTGCGCTGGCCGTCTACTCCTGCCTGCTCTGCTGTGAGAACAGGAGTACCTATCAGTGCTGGCCCAGCTACAAGACCATCGGCAGAGCGGTGAGGATGAGCGCCAACACTGTCCGCAAGTATGTGTGTGAGCTGGAGGAGCGGCAACTCATCAGTACAGAGAGCACGACAGTCACTACCAGGGACGGTATGAAGCGCAACGGCAACCTGCTCTACACCATCCGCCCGATCCAACTGGCGCTCGACCAGTTCTACGAACAGCAACTGGCGCAGATAGATGTGGCGGCTGAACGTCAGCGAGTCGCAAAGGCACTCGCTCTCCACAGCAACAGTGCGCACTCAGCGTGACAGCCTGTGCGCCGCTGTGTGGCCTCGCTGGTGTCCGGAGGGTAACAAGTCGCCTTACACCGCAGACGCAGCCGTGTCAAAAGCCGTGTGCCCGGTGTGCGCCATCCAGTGAATTCAGCACCAGCGAAAGTGGCAGGTGAACCGGGGGGGCGAAAAATGTGCAGCCGGCTAAGGATTTGTCAAGTATAAAAATTCAGAAAGAGTTGAATAGACCAGAGAGTAAAGAGGGTACAGGAAACCAGGCCCACCATAGTGGACCAGATGAGTTGTATGGAAAGTGGACTGCTAAGCGGCAGGCAAAACTGGTTCGTAGAGTTTGTTGTCTCTCATGACCGCAAAAATGACGGACGTCATCTTCTTGGACACATGGCCGATGATATTCATGTAGCGCAGCCCCTCCGCCGATTTCTTTTCGTAATAGACCTTGAACATCGGATCGAACTGTACCGCAATGGCGCCAGCCATCCAGATGGCCCGGCGCAGATATGGCGAACCACGTTTGGACATATGGACGGCACTGGATTTTTTGTCTCCGGACTGTTTCACTTTTGGATTCAGCCCCGCATAGGCCGCCAGCTTATCCGCCGAGGCAAAACAGGAGATGTCCCGAATCTCGCTGAGGATGACAGCGCCCAGCACAGGGCCAATGCCGGTGATGGAGGTGAGAGTGGAGTCAAACTGGGAGAACAGTTCCGTAATTCTTTTCTCCAATACGGCGGCCGCATCCTGAAGAGACTGGAACTGATCCAGGTACAGCAGGAGCAGTGCGGAGTAAGCGCCCTCGCAGTCCGGGATACCGAAACTGTCCCTGGCAAGCTCCTTGAGCTGTCTGGCTTTCCACTCCCCGAAACGACCGTTGCTTGCGGTCTGGAGCACCTCGGTCAACTTTCCGGTCTGCGCCCTGGACAGTTTCTCCGGCGTAGGATACTGGCGTAAAACGGCAAGGGCAGTTTTCCCGAAGATCGTACTGAACTGGCTTTCAAACTCAGGGAATACCTGATCCAAAAGAGCGGTGATCTTCCGTTTGAGATCGCTGCCCATATCAATGAGGTAAAAACGGTTTCGGCAGAGCTCCCGCAGCGCCAGCAGCTTCTCCTGCGGTACGCTGCTGGCCCTGTACCGGCCAAAGCGGATGGTCTCCGCAATGACCAGGGTGTCGATCTCGTCCGTCTTATTTTCTTCCATCAGCATCTCACGCATGGCATCCGTCTGGATGGGATTGAGTACCACCACCTGGTATCCCTCTTTCCGCAGACGGGTGTAGAGGGCCAGCCAGTAGTGGGCCGTGGATTCCATGGCGAAGAGAAATTCGCTCTTGCGGTTTGTGAGTTTCCTCAGCCGCTCCAGCAGTGCGTTGCAGCCTGAGCAGCTGTTACGGATGGAGAAAGGCTTATACACTGTCCGCCCCTCTGAGTCAATGACGCGGACCATGTGACTGCGCTTGGCGATGTCGATTCCAACGATAAACATAGCAAACACCATCCTGATAAAATTTACAGACAGTCCTCGCGCTCTTATGAGTCACATCCTGCTTCGAGATGAGCGGAGAGCTGCCGCTCCCGCATCCGGCTCAACAATGAACCCTCATAAGATAGAGGTCCCATGCTGCACAAGCGGACGAACGCCGCAGGGATAAAAGAAGGGAACCTCTGCCTGCGGGGAAAGTATATCACCGCCGTACCCGGCGAGGATACCGAAACTGTTGAATCAGCCGGTGCATAGCCGGTGGGTAATCTTCCGCTGAACCCATCGGTCGAAATTATAGCAGGATAAAGGCCGGGGGTCGCTTTGGCGCCCTCGGCCAACGGACACCGCCCCGCAGAGCGGGTCGGGGATTTTCCATAGGTGGTCGGAATTTTCACTTTTTGCTGTGGCAGGTGGCCGGTATCAGGAAATCCAGAGAGAAAACCGCAGTGTTTTGCCATTCCACAAGGTGGCTGTCGCAGGTGGTTTTCAGAGATTTTGCGGGAATCAGTGCGGGGATCATTTTTCACCCCCTGGGGTCAAGTCGGGGGTCAATTTTTCCTCTGCCCTTACAGCCGCCGTAATACTGGCGGGTCAAGGCGGGGATAAGTGCAAGGATCTGCGCCAACAGCAAGTGGATACCTCAGAGGTCAAAAATGCTGAGCAGCAAGCTGCCGCCCAGCATAAAGTCAAAACCAGCATCGTCAGGTCATCCGCATCCCTATCTGTGGCCACTCAATCGTCTGCTCAAAAAAGTCAACCAGCTGATCCATAACGCCCTGCGCCGCATAGATCGTAGCGATCATGAACGCATCCGGGTCTACAGAACTCAAGTCAAGATCGTACCCAAGGCTGCGAATCCACTGCGTAAAAAAGACACGCTGTGCTCTGCCGTTGCCTTCCCGAAATGGATGCAGCATATTGACTGTGTGATAAAAGTCCGCTACCTCCTCCGCCAGCTCACGATGGGACAAGCGTTCACCGCTGAAACCAGCCAGGCGCTTGAAACACACATCGGCACACGGTTCGATTTCTATAGCAGGAACAAAAGTGGTTCCCTTCTTGGAGATATTGATGGTGCGTATTTGTCCGGCCCAGTCATAGAGATCACAGAACAGGAATTGGTGGATGCGTTTGTAGTGGTCAAAGTCAAAGCCGCCGGCAATCGGCTGCTGATCCAGCAAACTGGCTTTTCCTAAAACGACAGCCGCCTCTGTTTCTGCCAGCGCCACCTCGTCCCGGATGCCCAGTTTGTTGATCAGGCAAGTCGTTCCCGGATAGCAACCGTCTGTTGTGGAATCCATGCTGTAGGCCATGTCAGCACTCTCCTCTGCCGGAAGTAACGTGAACCAGGTACTGCTCCAACGTAATTTCGCCAGCGAGCAATTTCCGACACAGTTCTTTACAGACTTCTGTAACAGAAAGTCCCTCCATCCGCAGAGAAACCTCCGCAGCCTCAATAGAGCGCTCAATAGAATGTGGCATGAATCACACCTCCACTTAATCAGGAGTTATTATATGCATTGTAGCATAAAGGATAAACGGTTGCAAACTGAAAATCACCTCTGTCCCTATCAAAATCTGCGCCGCAAAACAAAGAATAAAAGCCTTCATCGATTGTACCAGTGTCTCCAATGAAAAACCATCAACCTCAAAATGATAAATTTCTGATAACTCCGCTCAACAGGGATAGCTATTTAAGTGCGGTTAGGGTATTGTGTGTTGCTGATAAGGAGGTTGGTTGAAATGAGAAAAACTCTGGAGGATCTCTACTATGGCAACATCACACCCAACGAACAGCGGATGACCCCTGGCTCAGAGATGGCAAAGGCGGTAGCTCGTGTCGCCAGCTGCGAAAAACATCTCATGGAACAGCTCGGTGAAACTGAGCAAGCGATTCTCACAAAGCTCATCCGGTCACAGCATGAGATCAACAGCATCACAGCGGTCGAGAATTTCATCCTGGGCATTCGACTCGGCGTCAGGCTGATGGCGGAGTGCATGGATGACAACGACAGCAATATCAGAACTGGAGGTGAATAACAGATGGCAAAGCGCAGACCGTCCGGCGACGGCATGGTGAGGAAACGGGAAGATGGACGCTGGGAAGGCCGCATCGTGGTGGGCCACAAGGAAAACGGTAGCTCCATCTTCCGCTATATCTACGCTGATAATCAGAAAGAGCTGACTGCAAAGCTCCGTCAGAACATCGACGCCTACCAGGGAATCGACCTGACGGATCAGAGCCGGATGACTCTCTCCGAATGGCTGGATATTTGGTTGGAGCAGATGACAGTCACGCTTCGGCCCAGCACGTTAAACCATTATCGCAGAGATATGGAACATCATGTAAAGCCCCGCCTGGGAGCAAAACCGCTTACTCAGTTGACCGCAACTGACCTACGGAAGCTATACGATACTCTGAAGCGAAATGGCAGAGTGAAGCCTCGACCCGGCCAAGACCGAGGGCTGTCCAGCACTACCGTCCACAGCATCCACACCACGCTCCACCACGCACTCAAAACAGCAAGAGATCAAGGGCTCATCCCCATCAACCCGGCCGACGAAGTGGACCCACCCAAGGCGATCCATCAGCCAATGAAAATTTTGAATGAGGAACAGCTGGATACCTTTATGGATGTGATTCGGAGAGACGCAACCTGGTATGACTTCTTCTACACCGAACTGACCACCGGTCTGCGCAGAGGAGAGATCTGCGGACTCATGTGGAGCGACTTCGATGAGCGTGACGACGCTCTGAAAATCAACCGCACCCTTCACAGGGAAAAAGGCGGCAGGTTAGTGGCAGGAGATACCAAGACCTACGCCGGCACACGGAAGATCGTCCTGCCGCCCAGCACAGTGGTACTGCTGCGAGAGCGAAAGTATAAATCTTTCTCTCCCTGGATCTTTCACGATCCACTTCGTCCAGAGGCTCCTATGAATCCCGACAGTGCCTACCGACAGCTGAAGAAATTTCTGGCGGAGGCTGGACTGCCAAATATCCGCTTCCACGACCTCAGACACACATTCTCAACTCATGCGCTGTCCAGCGGCGTGGACGCCAAAACCCTGGCTGGAATCCTGGGCCACACCAAAGCGTCCTTCACTCTGGATACCTATACCCACACCACCGGCGATATGCAGAAGCGTGCCGCTGACATTGTCGGCGGCTTTCTGACTGATTACCTTGGAGAGGAGATGAAACCGTGGCAAAGCGCAGAAAGCGGGGAGACGGCGGCGTCAGCCTGAGAAAAGACGGCCGCTGGGAGGGGAGGGTAGTTGTCGGCTACGATGATAAAGGTCTCCCTGTCACCAAGAATGTTCTGGCAAAGACCAAATCAGAGTGCGTGGCAAAGCTCAAGACGCTGAAAAAATCCATCAAGGCTCCTGCTCCTGAACAGCCCAAGCCCGGAATCCTATTGGGGGACTGGCTGGATATCTGGTATCAGAGCTACAAAAAATCCAATCTCCGGCCCAACACCCAGATGTCTTATGAGCGCCGCATCTACCAGCACATCGTTCCTGCCTTGGGCAGCATTCAGATGGACAAGTTGACCACCAACGACATCCAACAATTCTACGCCAAGCTCAAGCAAAACGGCAGACTGCTTCGAACTGAGTTATATGGTGAAGGCCTGTCCGACCAGACTGTTCGGGGCGTCCACACCACCCTCCATTCCGCACTGGACAAGGCTGTCTCTGAAAAGCTCCTATTCCGCAATCCAGCCGACGGCTGCCGCCTCCCCTCTGCAAAAAACAGAGAGATGCAGGTGCTGATCCCGGAAGAGATCCAGCGCCTGCTGATTCAAGCAAAGGAGGACGGCTGCTATGAGCTGCTCTTACTAGAACTCTCCACTGGCCTGCGGCGGGGCGAGATATGCGCCCTCCAATGGGATGACCTCAACTTTCGCACTGGGGAACTTCGAGTGCAGCGGCAGGTCCATCGGGTCAAAGGCAAGCTTGTGACCTCTCCACCCAAAACCAAAGCCGGTAACCGCAGCGTAATCCTCCCTGTGCCTGTTCTGGGTGTCCTCAAGACCTACAAAGAAACCGTGAACTCCCGGTGGATGTTTCCTTCCCCGGTCAGCGAGGACTCCCCCAGAGACCCGGCTGCAGTTCGCAAAAGACTGCAAACCATTCTCGTAAGGGCCGAGTGTAAAAAGATTAGATTTCATGACCTCAGACACACATTTTCTACCGCTGCCTTGGAACATGGGATGGATGTTAAGACCCTGTCCACCATCATAGGTCACGTCTCCAGCAGCACCACGCTGAATATTTACGCCCACGTCACTGATGAAATGCGCAGGACAGCGGCAGTGAAAATCGACCAAGGCATCGGCAACGCTAAGCCACAAGCAGAATATCCGTCAGCACCTCAGAAACCTGCTCCCAGCACATTTCAAGCTCATAAAGGACAGCGGCGTAAAGCGGGGACCGGGTGCGTCACGCAGATCAACGAAAAACTCTGGGAAGGGCGCTACTCTCCTATCTGGCCGGACGGCCAAAAGCACCCCCGGAACATCTACGCTCACAGTGAGCAAGAGTGTGAAAAGTTGCTGGCAAAGATGATAGCAGAAATGAAAACGGAAATCGCCGCTGAAAGGGAGCGTCTGAAAGCAGGCTGACAAAAATCTACGGCTCAACGAGTGGGATATCCCCTCGGTGAGCCGTTTTTCTCTGTCTGTGGCTATTTGTGTGGTCAAGTCTGAATCTCGAATTTTAAATCAGCGGGAAAAGTGCTGAAATACAAGAAAAATCCAGCCTTTCCCGCAAGAAAAGCTGGACTTTATGGAGCTGCTACCCAGATTTGAACTGGGGACCTCATCCTTACCAAGTGATTGGAAACCTCGGGAGTGCCGCTGTTCAGCACTTTCGGGGCATTTTTGTTGCGGAGGCGCATGGTCTTTGGCACTTTCCCGTCCATTGTCTCCGTCCGCTTTTTTCCGCGTGTGGGTCACGGTGTGGGTCAAACCCAAATCATGAAGCAAAGGCGGGACGCACCTCAGAGAGCGGAAGTCCCAACTTGATTGCCCGCTCCCGCTCATAGGTGACTCTGGTGATCTCCTCAATAAACCGCCGCTCTTTTTCGTCCGCGCTGGCCCATCTCACAGCATACTTCCTGCACATCTGGAAAAAAATCTCGTAAAACCGATCTTCCTCCGCATCTCTGCGGCAATACCACGCCGCATCAGATACGGGGTTTTCTTTTCTGTGTTCCATCCAAGCACCTCCTGAGTCAAGCAAGGTATGTGAAAAAGATCCGTTTCGCCGCCTCGTCCGCTATCAAATACCTTGGGGCGGAAGAAGCAAACATCGGAAGTCTTACCGCTCCAAAATCCCGCTCATAATGCCGGGCCAGTTCACCCGTCTTCGCCTCCAGCACAACGTCCCCGGCGAAGCCGTTGTCAATGGACAGCTTGATACCGTAGGCAATCATCAGCCGCCCGATTCCAGCGTACTTCGGCCTCCCGCCGTCCATCGTCGGATTCGAGCCCGGCTGGGCCTCCATATAGGCGATATGAACCACAAGCGAATGCTCCAGAATTTCGTATGCCCCCAGTGCAATCAACTCATTGCCCGCTTTCGCCGCATATTTCTCAAAACGGTCATCAGCCAAATATTCGCTGGTCCATGAAGTCTGCCAAGTCGGCGGAGAATCCGTTGACTCGGCATCCTCCTGTGTCATCGGTTCAATAGAAACTGGAACCCGCTGATGTTCTCCGTCCAGTACAAACGGCTCAAACCGCACCGCTATCACCTCTTTACAGGTAACAGTTTACCATATAGGAGCACAAAATACAAGTCCGCCACCCATACAGAATTTGCTACGCTGTAAACAATATAGGGGGCTGCAGCTGCTGTGCAGTTCGCTTGCTTTTCACCTCTGTATTTCTCCGTTTATCCCTATCGACTTTCGTCTCCTATTTCGGTATTGTGCTACTTGCGAAACCCCACAAAATACTGAATCAGGAGGAAAGAGTATGACCAGCATGAAAAAACGCATTACCGCCGCACTGACGGCAACCATCCTTGCAACCGTCCTCACCGTCTCTGCTATAGCAGCAGAGGCCCCGTCCATCCGGGTGAGCAGCTACAAGGGCAGCACCCTGGAGGTGGGAGAGCGAAGCGGACTCATCATCGGCCCCAGCGGTGCGGACTACACCGTCACCTCCAGCGACCCAGACACGGTGGCGGTGGAGCAGGTGCTGACCTTCTGGGTCGCCGTCGCCAAGACGGTGGGGACGGCGGAGATCACCGCTTCCAACAGCGCCGGGGAGCATGGGAGCATGACGCTGACGGTCGGCTCCACTACCCCCGCCGCGCCGGAAGCCCCCGCCAGCGGGGACAGCGCCGGCCTGACGGACAACCTGGAGATACGGCAGGAGATGATCCGCCTCATCAACCAGACCCGCAAGGCCAACGAGGTGCCGGAACTGCCGGTCAGCGAGGCCCTGATGAACGCCGCCCAAGCCTGCTCCGACCGGCGCTATACCTGGCATCACGCTCCGGAGGAGAGCCAGGCCGCTGCCGAGGCCGGATATCCCTACGGCTTCGGTGACAACCTCACTGTGTTCACCGGCACAGCCGACGCTGCCCAACGCGCCGTCGACAACTGGATCCACTCCCCCGGTCATTTCGAGACCATGATCAACCCCAGATGCGACTGTATCGGCGTGGGCGTGACCCAGTACGACGGTATCACCTACTGCTACATGTTCGTTGGAATACCCAACAGCATCAATTTCTATGCGTAAGCGAATAGTCCTCAAGGAGGGCCGTCCAGAAAACTGGACGGCCCTCTCTCGTGGTGGCAAAAACAGAGCACAGATTTACTGCTCAGATATTGCGTACCAGAAAACAAAGAATTAAAGCCTTTCATTCGGTGGGTTCTAATAAGGAGTATCTAGGTAGTGTTCACATAAGGGCATCAATAATGAGAGCAAAATAAACAAAAGTTAAAAAGATCAAATCCAATTTGTCATAGCGGGTAAAAATACGACGAAACCGCTTGATACGGCGAAAAAGTCTCTCGACCTGGTTGCGCTGTTTGTACAGTTCTTTATCATAGGCCCAAGGGTCTTTGCGATTGCTTTTTGGCGGAACAATGGGTATATAGCCAAGTTCCACTGCCAAAGCTCTCGTCTCATCCCCTTCGTAGGCCCGATCCATCAAAAGGCAAACCGGATACCAAACTGTCGCAAAAGAGCACGGCCTTCAGGACCATCTCCACAGTTTCCGGCAGACAGTGAACAGATTACCCCATCTCGATCAGATGCGGCGACCATATGAAGTTTGGTGTTCCACCCTCCCCTTGTTCTTCCAACGGCTTGCACTCCGTTTTTTTCAATGCCCCCATTCCGTCAGGATGAACCTTGATGCAAGTGGAATCCAAACTGACTACGTTTACTTGGATTTGAATGACTCCCAGCTGCTGCAAACGCAAAAATGCTTGTTCCAAAACCCCCTTTTTCGCCCAGCGGTTGATCCGGACATAGATCACGTGCCAATCTCCGTATTCTTTGGGCAAGCTCCTCCATTTGCACCCATTTTCCATTACGTACAGCGCCGCGTTCAACACATCCAGATTACTGATTTTTGCTGGTTTCCGCTGTTTCGGAAAGCATTCTGCGATTTGTTCGTATTGTTCTTTTTCTATTTCCATTCTTTTATTATAGCATATCCCTATTTGTGTGAACAGACCCTAAGAACTTCGGACTGGCGGCATGGCCCTTTGGTAAAGAGAAAGCTAATTTTACCGAACTCTTTTGGGAATGCGCCCAACATTGCAAAAGTTTTTCGTAATGTGACTGTTTTCTCCCACGGGTGTCACATTTCCAACTATTGACTCACTCATGACCCGGATAGTGCAGGAACAAAGGTAGTCCAGCCGTTGCCGCTGCGCAGCTCTGCATCCCGGTCATCCGAGAGGGTAAAGACATAGACCGGCTGACGGAACCCCTTGCTGTCGGCCATGTATTCCAGAGCGCAGGCGGTAACCCGCACCTGATTGGGCTTCAGGTAATTGAACATCGGCACGTCCTGCCAGGAGAACCGGCCCGCACAAAGAAGGTCATATGCCTCTTGGGAAGATATTACAGTGGCATTCCCGTGAAGGGTGCTGACAGAGAGGGCGTTGTCCACCTCATAGAGAATACCACCCTCCGCGATGTGGCAAATCAACTCACCAGCAGTCAGTACACCATCTTCCACCACACATTCTGCCCGGAACGCATACTCGCCCCTTTCCTCGTCCACAGTAACAAATTGGGCTGCGTCAGGTACATCAATGCCCAACGTCCCCAGGGCGGTACGGAGTTCATCTTCTGTAATTCTTCCGCCTTTGTTACTGTAACGCAAGTCGCTATCCACCCGATAATCTGTGTACTCGTAAGAGCGGTCATTGTGATTTATGATCAGGTTATATGTGCGATGGTCAGAGTAGAATGTGCTGTTGTCATAGTAATTTACATCGGGGCTACCAAAATTGATTTCTGCGCCCTGCCGCCCAAGGAAGTCCACGGCAAAAGCATCACAACTTTCCGAGGTAAAGGGTTCCGTCCAATATACCCCGGATGGCCCCGGTTCATCGGATAACGCACATTCCAGTACCCACTCCACTCCTTTGGTGTCGGCAGCATAGATGGGGGCATCCTCCAGATTGCCATAGGGCTGGAAACGGTAGGCAAAGAACACACCCGTCAGGGCCACAATGGACAAGGCCGGGAGTAAGGCATAGGCCCCAGCGGTTTTCCATCGTTTTCCTGACAAGCTGACGAACAACATACACAGGCAGTACCCCAACATAGCTCCCAAGGTATTGCAAATGAGATCGTCCACATCGGCCTGTCCCCGGCCAAGGATGTACTGGGCCACTTCGATAATAAAGGATGTTCCTGCTCCTGCCGCCAGCATCCAGTACCACCGTCGGAAGGGTTTTGCCGCCAAAGGGAGAAACACACCCAGGGGGACAAACATGGCAATGTTCAGCAAAGGATTCAGCCAGACCTGAAGTGTAAAGGCATTCCATGCTTCCCAAAACGCCAAGAATGGATAAAGCTGATACATCTGCATACCGTTTCCAATTCGGTTCATAAACGTGATGGAGACCAGTCCACCCAAGTAGCATAACAGCAACAGAACAGCTACAGCTTGTCCTTTCGGAAACTGTATTCCCTTCTGACGGTATTTCTGGTTCAGCAGGACGAGAAGTACTGCTCCTATTGCCAGGCCAATCAAGGCAGGAGGAATTGCCTGCCGGAACAAATAGAAGATTGTACGGATAAAGTCATGCATAGTAAGTTTTCCTCCTCTTTATCTGAAAACACAGTCAGTATAGCATAACCTGCTGAAATACGGAACTGGAAACAGGATATTTTAAGAAAAGTTTAAAGACTATGAACTGGCCAGAATCGAAAGTACTATGCTCCATCAGACGCTCCTCAATTTTTTGATACAGTCACTCGCCAAACTCAGTTCTGGCGAGTGATTTTTTCTAAAAATTTTTCAGCATACGAAAAATAAACTGTTGGTAAACAATTTGTAAACTCGTTTATAAGGAAGTTCCGTTTCAGCCATCAGAGGTTGTGGTAGAAGAGTGAGGAAGTCAGTGCAGAAAAGCAGAGAAAGAAATCATGTCATAAAGAAATGGAGGTCAAGCGCAACATGAAAGAATCCATCTACAAGGACTACGGCGAGCTGCTACTGTTCCTGAACGCAGCAACAGTGGCAAAGGTGCTGGGCGTCTCACCGTCCAGCGGGTACGAGTTGATGCACATCGTCGTCACAAACTCCGTATCACTCGCCCCACCGCAAGCGGCAGGGCTCGCTCACTCCGTTGCTCCTCCTCTCCCCACACAAACGCTGTGCGTTTGTGCGGGGTCCCCTTTTTTCCCTGTTCTGAAAATCGGCAGCAGGCTCGTAGTACCAAAAGAGAAATTCGTGGAGTGGGTGTCGCAGCACACTCAGAGAGGTGCAGATTGAAATACACACCTTGGCTCAAGCGTGATCCAATCAAGAACTACTTCCAACTGCCCAAGGAGATATTCCTGCTGGGACTGTCGCCCGGTGCGCTGGCCGTCTACTCCTATCTGCTCTGCTGTGAGAATCGAAACACCTACCAGTGCTGACCCAGCTACAAGACCATCGGCAGAGCAGTGAGGATAAGCACCAACACTTCCCGCAAGTATGTGTGCGGGTTGGAGGAGAGGCAGCTCATCAGTACAGAGAGAACGACCGTCACCACGAGAGACGGACTGAAGCGCAACGGCAATCTGCTCTACACCATCCGTCCGATCCAACTGGCCCTTGACCAGTTCTACGACCAACAGCTGGCGCAGATGGATGTGGCAGCTGAGCGCCAGCGAGTCGCAACGGCACTCGCACTCCGCAGTGATAGCGTGCACTCATCGTGACGACCTGTGTGCCGCTGTGTGGCCTCGCTGATGCTCGGAGGGTAACAAGCCGCAGTCCATCGCAGACGCAGCCGTGTCAAAAGTGTGTGGCCGGTGTGCACCATCCGGTGAATTCAGCACAACCGAAAGTGGCAGGTGAACCGGGGGGTCGAAAAAAGTGCAGGATAAAGGCCGGGGGTCGCTTTGGCGCCCTCGGCCAACGGACACCGCCCCGCAGAGCGGGTCGGGGCTTTTCCATAGGTGGTCGGAATTTCAGCTTTTTGCTGTGGCAGGTGGTCGATATCAGAAAATTCAGAGAGAAAACCACAGCGTTTCGCTATTTCGCAAGGTGGCCGTCACAGGTGGTTTTCCGGAATTTCACGGGAGTCAGTGCGGGGGTCATTTTTTACCCCCTGGAGTCAAATCGGGGGTCAGTTTTTCTTCTGCCCTTACAGCCGCCGCAATACTGGCGGGTCAAGGCGGGGGTATTTACAACTTTCAGAAGGAACATCATGCCAAGAGAAAAATCAAGTTTGCGCTGCAAACCTCCCCGAAGGCACATCAACTCGTCGAAGCGATGTGTCCTTGGAACAACTGTCGTCCGCAATCAGAGGGGTGGTCTGTAATCACCCGTACCCTGTTCAAATTCTGCGTTGCAAAACAAAGAATAAAAGTCCTCGAAAAAATCAGTAGCTTTCCTCGCCAAGGTGTGGTATGGTGTGTGGCTACAAGGAGGTGACGACCCATGGCAAAGAAACGAGCAAACGGTGAGGGCAACATCCGCAAGCGGAAGGACGGTCGCTGGGAGGGACGGTACACCGCCGGCTACGATCCCGAGTCCGGCAAGCGGATCATCAAGAATGTGCTGGGTAAGACCCAGGCCGAGGTAAAAGAGAAGCTGGCCCAAGCACAACAGGAGTCCGCTGGACTGGATATGGCCCGCAATGAGGACTACACAGTAGCCACCTGGCTCCGCAGCTGGTACGAGCTCTACGCCAAGCCCAACGTCAGGCCGGCGACCGCAGACCGCTACCACCTGATCATCGAGACTTACACCATCCCCCGCATCGGCAAGATCAAGCTGAAGAAACTGACATCCCGTGACCTGCAAAAACTCTACATGGACCTGATGGAACACGGCAGAGTTAAGAAGCGCAGTGGCAAAGGCAATCCCGGCCTGAGCAGCACCACAGTACGAAGCGTCCACCTCACCCTACACTGTGCATTCGAGAGAGCGGTAAAAGAGCGGCTCATCCCCCGCAATCCGACCGATGACTGCATCGCCCCCAAGGTACAAAAGGTGGAGATGAAGACGCTCCTGCCAGAACACCTCAAGTCCTACCTGGACGCCGCCAGCACCAGAGACGTCTTGCCCATGTTCTACCTGGAGCTGGTCAGTGGGCTGCGCAAGGGCGAGCTGGTGGCGCTCCTCTGGTCTGACCTGGATGCAGAACACAAGACAATCTCCGTCAGCAAGCAGTACGTCCGCAACCCCAGCGGGGAGGTGATGCTCTCCAGGCCGAAGACGGAGACATCCGTCAGGCAGGTATCCATCCCGCAGGATGCAGTGGACTTGCTGATCCAGGAACACAGCAAGCACCCGGACAACCAGTACATGTTCCCCTCACCAGTCACAGGCGAAATGTACCACCCAGACTCCGTGGTAAAACTCCACGAGAAAATCTTGAAAGACGCCAACCTGGAGCACATCCGCTTCCACGACCTGAGACACACATTCGCGACCTTGGCTCTCCAGAACGGCGTGGACGTGAAAACGGTCAGCAGTATGCTGGGGCACTATGATGCGGGCTTCACCCTCCGCACCTACACCCACGCCACCAGGCAGCAACAGAACCGAGCAGCGGAAACTATGGGAAATTTTATGGCACAGGTTATGTAGGGCAGAAAAAGCGGAAAAAAGCCAGGCAAGAAGTTCTGCCTTCCTGCCTGGCACTTTTGACCCATTTTCAGAACAATTATACAGTTCCGTTTACAGAAAACAAAAATATCAAAGCATATATGTATTGTATCCATTGTTACGATTGCATATTAAGGTATGTATCGAACTGCTCAAGCATAATTTCACGGCGCCTTTGAATTGAACTCTTTTTATCGCTTCCTTGTTGTAACAATCGGGAAAACTCAACTAATGTTTGATCGCATTCCTGATTTTGCTTGCTTGCTTGAATTGAGGTTTCACGCATTTCCTCAAATTGTTCTAAAAACGGTCTTAGAAATTCAAGTGAAATCTTGTCTTGAGCTGCATATAAAGTTAGCACTATATTTTTTTTGCTCAAAAGCCTATCTTTAGTATAAAATGCAAATTCGAATTTACTCAATACCTGCTGAACTCTTCTCAATGCCATAGCACAGTTTGTGTTAAAATCCTTTTGTTCTAAAACAAATTTATCAACGGCATTTTTAGTTAGTGTCCATTCTCCCATTTCAATCATTAAAAATTTTAGTGCTAAATCATGATGAATGAATCTTTTATTTGTAATATTGATTTTTTGCTGGAAAAATTTTGAATTCTGGCAAAATATTTGAATCTCATTTGATAATTTTCCTCCAGTAGCGTTTCTTTTTTCTGCTGTATTTACAGTGATTCCGCTATTCAACCTTATAAACATTTCATTAATCATATCAGGTTCTGTTGTATCCATAAACACTATATTTAATTCGTACTGCCAAAAACGAGCAGCGACTGCTGGAGCACAAATTTCAATCTCGCTAAAATATTTTCCTGCAATTTCATCATGATTTTCTTTATTAAAAAAGACAAACGTATCTGAAAGAGGAAACTCATCATTTATAAATCCTAAAATAGCTTCAATCCGTTGTTTTCCATCAATTATAGCATAATTATAAAACTTGCTTTTATTTTCAGATATTGATGGCATAAATTGAAAATAAAACTTTGGAATATCAAAGCCATTTAAAATGCTGTCAGCCAGTAGTTGTTTCTGATCTCTTTTCCAAAGCCTTCCCAACCGCTGATATGACGGGGAAAAATCTATTGTTTCTTGGTAATGATTTAACCACTTTATGGTTTTTGTTTCCTGAAAAATCTTAAACATATTGTTGTTCACCTCGCCATATAGTTTCTTTTTAGTTCCTTTGAAATAGAATCAAGTTCTGGAAATAACGTGCTCTCAGTAATTCCTATATAGTATAGTGCTTCGCTAATAGGTTTAATGTCACTTTCTGGAATGACTATTTTTACCAAAAATTTCTCTGCACTACTTAATGATTCCATCGTAAACGAATCTTTATTAGGAAAAAGCGTAAAGACTCCTCTCTGCGCTATAATTCTATCTGTATTCTGTGGACCAATAATAGCTACAGGGTAATCTTGTCGAGGACTCTCAAACATCGTTTGAAGCTCATTATTATCACAAATATTTGGGATCGGTTCGCTATCATATTCCGGGAAGCGAATATGCGAGTTAAGAAGAATTGGATTTAAGCACCAAACAATTGCATCGTGTCCAGTATGGGAATCATTGTGAAATTGGGTAGCAAATGCAAGCGCAACCATTGCATTCTCAGACCAGTCAAGCAAACGTGTTGGGGTAGCATGATGTTGCATAATAAACAACCATTCAATATTGTTGGATGGTTGTACCTGCAAGAAACGAGCACCACGAGCTTTAAACTGATGGAGAAGAGATATTTCATCTTTCCAAGTATATGGTGTCCGATACACTGTTGGTTGCAATGTGTAAGCATTACTTGCATGACCACGAAACCATAGCTTATCATGTCCAGTTTTAAGACTAATAATTTTTTCAAGGTATTCAGAAATATTATGTACTTTCAACTCAGTAATAGCCATACTATCACCCCGTAAATTACATTGTAGTTTGATAGACCGATTATAACAAATTTCGTCATGAATAACAACTAATATCTAAAATATATCACTCAAACCTGTATGTAACAAGATTGCTATATGACACAAAACGCCAGGTAGGAAGGCGGAACTTCCTGTCTGGCGCTCTCTGTCCCTCTCCGGACATTTCGGCGTGTGGGTCACGGTGTGGGTCAACGAAGAACCGCAAAAATAAACTCACTCAAAAAGTTGTGAAAACAATAAAAATCCCGCCAGAATCGATGGATTCCAGCGGGATTTTGGAGCTGCTACCCAGATTTGAACTGGGGACCTCATCCTTACCAAGGATGCGCTCTACCGACTGAGCTATAGCAGCATAAATGGCGACGCGGAAGGGACTTGAACCCTCGACCTCCGGCGTGACAGGCCGGCGTTCTAACCAACTGAACTACCGCGCCATTTTTTATCGAAACAGAGCATTCTGTAACTAACATGGCAGGGGCAGAAGGAATCGAACCCTCGGCACGCGGTTTTGGAGACCGCTGCTCTACCTGCTGAGCTATACCCCTATATCGCAGATAAAAAGTGGTGGGCCTTCACGGGCTCGAACCGTGGACCGGCCGGTTATGAGCCGGCTGCTCTAACCAACTGAGCTAAAGGCCCATGGCCGTGACACCTTATTGGGAAAGAACGGCTTGCCGTCTATGTTGGCGGCAAGCCGCTTTTGGCGCCACCTGTTGGACTCGAACCAACGACCCTGCGGTTAACAGCCGCATGCTCTACCGACTGAGCTAAGGAGGCATAAGAAAAGGGTCCGGCCCAGCGGGCTGGACCCTTTTGTGTTGGCATTACCTATCTTCCCGGTCCGTCTCCAGACAAGTATTTTCGGCAGAAGCGAGCTTAACTTCCGTGTTCGGAATGGGAACGGGTGGACCCTCGCCCTAATCAACACCAACTGTACTTTCCTCTTGAGAAGAAAGTAAGCAAAGAAAACACTGTCTTCTCTCCTTACCGTCTTCTCGACAGTAAGTATTATAACCGATTTTCTTGAAATGTCAAGAAAAAATTTTAATGGTGACCCGTACGGGAATCGAACCCATGTTTGCGGCGTGAGAGGCCGCCGTCTTAACCGCTTGACCAACGGGCCTT
>NZ_QWKG01000077.1 GCF_009911595.1 Colidextribacter sp. OB.20 | reverse complement strand
GACACCGAGGGCGGCGACAATCCCACTCAGATCGTCCTGGTGGAGTATGACGCCGACGACAATCTGGACAACATCACTGTCGGCCGTCTGTCCGACATGAAGGACGGCCTGATTACCTCCGAGAAGAACATCCAGAAGGATGTCAACGAGCAGAACGTCCAGATGGAGACCGTGGCCGTTGTGGTCAAGGCCAAGAGCAGCAACGCCTCCGAGAAGGACTACACCACCGCCCGCATCGTTTACATCGTGGTTCGGCCCCTGTGGTACAACGCGGTGAACAAGGCGACCGGCGGATGGGAGAAGCACTACTATGAGCGCAGCCTGGTCTCCAACAACGACGACTACAGCTGGACCAAGCTCGACCTCTCCAAGGTGGACCTGACCGGCGGCAAGACCATTACCTCCATCAAGGTCTACGACGACGACAACAACCTGATCACCACTGTCGTCGAGGGTTACATTAAGACCGATAAGGACGGCAATGTCTTTGCCAACCTGCCCAAGGAGGGCGCTAAGATCGAGATCATCACCAGCGCTGCCCAGGCAGACGGCAAGCTGGTTGTTACCGGCGAGACTCCCACCGTCATCACCATCAATGGTAATGCTGCGCAGAGCGGCGACAAGGTCGAGGACGGCGATGTGGTCAAGATCACCATGGGCGGTGCCAAGTACATCGTCACCGTCGGCGATCAGACCATTGAAAAGGATGCTGATGGCAACACCTGGACCATCACTGTTTCCGGCGACGAGGGCCTGGCTGTGAACATCAAGGTTGATGACAGCAAGGATAAGGTCCTCCTGACCCTGAAGGGCACCAACCTGGCTGACAAGACCAAGACCGAGGTCTGGAATGCTGCCGGTACTGAGAAGCTGGAGATCAAGGAAGTCACCAATATCGATGGTAGCTATCTGACCGTTGAGGTTGAGGAGGGCACTACTGTTCAGATCAAGAACAGCGGCCTCACTGCTGGCGCCTACTATGTGAACGGCAAGCCTCTGGTCATTGACTCTAACAAGGTCATTAAGCTTACCGTAGATGAGAACATGACCCTGGACGAGGCTGTTGATCTGGCGAGCGCCAATGCGGTTATCACCATCCACTATGATGCGACAGCTCTGACCGTGGAGGGCAATGACGCTACCGAGGCGGCCAAGATCAAGGAGAACGACACCGAGAACGGCGTGATCTACACCGCGTCCGGCACCACCCTGAAGGCCACTCTGAAGGATGGCGTCACCGCCAGCGGCTACGGTATCTTCACTGACGACGATACTGTGAAGACTTCCACCAACAAGGCCAGCGCGGCCGACACCGGCAGTCTGAGCGCCGAGAGCTGGCTGAAGCCCGTTGTCCAGCTCACCACTACCGCAACTGATGTGGATGTCAAGATCGCCGCTGACGACACTGCGGTCACCACTGCTACTGACTTTGTGGTCCTCGGCACCCCGCTGAAGGTTGCTGTTAAGAGCGGCAAGGGCACCGGCCTTATTGAGGACGCCACCAAGCCCGGCGCTGATGTGACCAGTGACAACTACGCCGCCAAGGTGGTCACCCTGACCGCCGCTGTGAAGGTCACCCTGAACGATGGCATCACTGCCACCGTGGGCGGCGAGGCTGTAACTGCCGAGAAGAACTACGTCAAGGCTTCCGAGGCAGGTTCGGCTCTGCTCACCTGCGTTGCGAACACCGAGAAGGGCACCACTGTCCTGTCTCTGGTCGGCGACGCGAAAAACGCTGCTGCTGCCTATGACGGCAAGACTAGCACCGATGATATTGATCTGTACATGGGCATCAAGATCACCTTCACCACAACTGGTGTGACCACTGGCGAAGTATGCTATCAGACCAAGATCGGCGACGTTGGAACCGATCAGACGATCGTGGCCAGTTCTACCGACGGCTCTGCGGAGGGCTTCGTGAAGAGTGGAACCACCCTCTTCATCTACGGCGTACCCAGCAAGCCCAACGACATCACCGCGGATACGAATCAGGTTGACGACCTGAAAAACACCGGCGCGATGAAGGATACCAACAAGGTCGCTTGGACCTGCACTGCGGGCATCAAGGACATCGACTTTGCACAGGATCAGGCCTGATTCTTAAGGATCACAATCCCTAAATAGGAAGAACCCCCTGGGCCTTTGCCCGGGGGGTTCCCCTGTTCTCAGAAGAAGAACAGGGCGTAGTCGTGGATTTTAATAAAGTCCTTGTCCTGAGTGTCCAGAGGCAGAGTAATCTGGACGGAGGTGACATTTTGGCACTCCAGGGTAAATTCATCATTCCAGCCGCTGCCTCCGCCAGAGGCCGAAATGCCCAAGTAGGAGCCGGTATACTTCATCTCAACTCCATTGAGCTGAGGGGTCACTCTGGGGCTGTCCTGGGGGCGGTGCATCCACAGCTTTGCCAATGCCTTTTCCTTATAGCCAATGGAAAAGCTGGTGGATTTCGCAGCGCCGGTATTCCCGGCACCAATCACCTGCAGCATGCCGTCAGAAATCTGTGCGCTTCCGGTAAGTGTCCAGAAGCCCGGGATGGTGAAGTCCTCATACAGCATGCTCCTCTGCGGCATGTTCTTTCGGTTCTTCGACAGATCGGTAATAGCCAGCTGACCCAGGTAGAACGCCAGACTGGGCACCGCCCGGTCCAGCAGGGCCACCCGGGCCTCCAGCCCGGACAGGGCGGCCTCAATTTTGGCGTTGTCGGCGTTGAAGTCGGTGCGCAGAACCCGGTCCTCCGCCCCCCACTGGCTGAGCTGGTAGTTGGTTGTTGCGTTCATTGTTCGTTCCTCCTTAAATTGTCTTGAGAACGAAAAAAGCCTCCTTTCGAAAGGAGGTGCCCCAGTTCGCAAACTGGGGCGGAGGATTGCATTTTGCGAAGCAAAATATACGAAGTATGCGAGGGCTCAGAGCCCTCTGTAGGGGCGGACATTGTCCGCCCGCTTTTTCGGACCCGGCCTGTTAACGGCGGGCGCACAATGTGCGCCCCTACATGCCAGGCGCAAACCTTGTTTACTCCGTATGTCCGCTTCGCGGACGCAATCCTCAGTCGGCTTCGCCGACAGCTCCTTTCAAAAGGAGCCTTTTTCCGCTCTCAATTACCGTGTGCAAGGAGGAAAAGTGGTACATTTCCATACATTTAATGGAAGTGAGGGGGAAGTGCGGCCTTTTCGCCGAGAAAAACGAGGGCTGCCGCCTCCTTCTCCATGTCAGCGGCGTGTTTACCGCCGATGTGAGATAGTGCCTCTTTATTTCAGGGCCTGTTCAAAAATATTTAACAGCTGCTCCTGATGGAAGGGCTTATCAATAAAGCCCCTGGCCCCGATGGCCTTGGCCCTTTCATAGGTGTCGTCATATGCCAGGGATGAGACCATGACGATCCTTGCGTCTGGGTGATTTTTCAGGATAATTTCCGCGGCGTCCAACCCGTCCATGCCCTGCATAATAATATCCATCGTCACCAGGTCGGGGGCCACCGCGGCGTACTGCTCAATGGCGTCCTCGCCGCTGCGGCAGTATGCCGCGACCACATAGTCGGTCCCTTTCAGCGTGTCCTCCAGCTGGACTCTGACCAGCCGGGAATCATCCACGACCATAATTCTTTTGCTCATCTGATATACTCCCTTTCATCAGGCCTCGTCCGAACCGGCCCTGTCCTCCTGAGAACAGGGCACGTGATGAATCAGCTGCGCGCCCTCACAGTGCTCATCGGAGTAGGTGAGGATAAACTGTACCTCCTGCCCCTCCGGCTCATAGCGCCCGCGATAAAATGTGGGCTGTCCGAAATGGGCCGGTATCTGTGTCGCCCGATACATCGCCCCTGTCACCTTTCCGCAGAGCACATTGAGATACTCCTTGCTGAACTCCTCCAGATCCTCAAGGGATACCGCGTCCTCATGGAAGGAGTTGCGGGCCATCCGGGCCAGCAGGCTCTTGTCGGCGCAGAGGGTAAGGCTGGTGTTGAACCCCTTGTCGAAGGTGATATGGACCGTGCACAGGTCCTCCCCTGGCGGCTGATCGTCCTGGCGCAGGCGCACACCGGCGGTGCGCTCTGTCACGTCCTGGAGGGCCTGATCCAGTATCTGCTCCAGGGCCTCCTTGGTCATGGCAGTATTCATAGCGGCTCCCCTCCAGACGGCTGGCCCTGATTTTCCTCGCTGGACCCCAGAACCCGCTGAATCCGATCCAGCAGGTCGTCTGGAAAAAAGGGCTTTAGAATATAGTCGCGGATTCCCAGCCTGATACTCTCCACAACTGCGTTTTTGTCCTCTACGCCGGTGAGCATAATCACCGGGATATCCGCCCTGTCCTCCATGCTCCGAATCTCCTGGAGGGTCTCAAAGCCGTCCTTCGGCATCATGCGGATATCCAGGAGAATCAGGTCAGGCTTCTCCGTCTCCAGATACCGCAGGGCCCGGGAGCCGGTGTTCACAGCGACCACATCATAATAGTCCTCCAAAGCATCCGTGATCCGCTTCAAAACGATTGCCGCATCATCAATCGCCAGGATACGCTTTCTATTGTCCTCTTTTCCTGGTTTCATTATGCCTCGCCTTCTTCCTTTTCAAGATTACGCAAAAGCTGTTCCAGCAGTGCTTCCGCATTGTCGTCCTCATACAGCCTCAGCTGTCCCTGTATTTCCTTCAGGCTGTCCTCCACATCCCGGGGCAGGGCGTGGCGCAGGATGGCCTCTACCGTGCCGGCGCACTCCTGCGACCGGAAGCTCCTCAGCTCATTCAGAGCCGCCTCCACCCGCTCCCTCAGCTCCTGGTCGGGCAGAGAGGGGCGCTTCTCCTCTCGGGGGTCATTCTGGTGCCGCCGCTCCAGGAACAGCCCGATATTCATCAGCAGCTCCTCATAGGCCTCCAGCAGGGTGGGCAGCTGCCGCTCAATGAATGCCTGGTCCCCCTTGGAGGCGGCGTTTTCCTGGGCACGGGCCATATCGGAGACCTCCATCGCCCCGATGTTGGCCGAGGCGCTCTTCAGGCCGTGTACCTCCACACAGTAGCGCTCGATGTCAGAGCGGGCCAGCTCATACAGGAGCTTGGCCTTGCGCTGGCCGTCCATATGGTACAGCTCCAGCAGATTGGCAAAGCCCACCTCGTCGCCGGCGTAGTACCGGGAGGCGGCCTCTATGTCGATCCCCTCGATGGGGAACATGTCCGGGTCCAGAGCGCTGCGGGCCTCCTCCTTGCTCCCGGCAGCCTGCCGGCGCTCCTCCGGAATCCAGCGGGTAAGCAGCTGTCCCAGCTCCTTCCGGTCCAGGGGCTTGGGGATAAAGTCCTGAAAGCCCCGGCTCAGGAACTGCTCCCGCATCCCCTCCATGGCGTTGGCGGTCAGCGCGATGATAGCCGGCGCGGCCCCGTTCTCGCCGCAGTCCTCGCGGATGATGCCCGCCGCCTCGATGCCGTCCATCACAGGCATCATATGATCCATAAAAATAATATCATACCGATTTTTTCGGACCAGCTCAATGGCCTCCAGCCCGCTCTCGGCCTCGTCAAGGCGGAACGCATAGCCCTTCAAAAGGCCCCGGGCCACCTTGCGGTTAATCACGTTGTCGTCCACGATGAGGACCTTCACATCAGGGGCGGTAAAGGTCTCGATGTGCTCCAGCTCTGTCTGCAAGACCTCCGGGACCTCCGAGAGGGGCCGCCGGTCCACAATCCTCTGGGGGATGGTGATGGAGACCACTGTCCCCTGACCGTAGACGCTCTCCACGCTTATCGTCCCCCCCATCAGCTCCGCCAGGTGCCGGACAATGGCCAGCCCCAGGCCGGTCCCCTCCACGCTCCGGTTCTTCTTGGAGTCTACCTGGCGGAAGTCCTCAAAGATTTTTTCCAGATCCTCCTCCCGGATGCCGCAGCCGGTGTCCTCCACCCGGAAGGAAATCAGCTCCTCGTCCTCCCGCGAACCCGGACCGCCGGTGACGCTGACCTTTACATGGCCCTCCTTGGTGAACTTGATGGCGTTGCTGAGGATGTTGATCAAAATCTGCTTGATCCGCCCCTCGTCGCCGTTGTAGCGGCAGGGGAGGGTCTCGTCGCATTCGTATTTCAGCAGCAGTCCCTGCTTGGAGGCGGCCATATCCATCATGCCCACCACCTCGCCGACCACGGTTTTCAGGTGATAATCCACATACACCAGCTCCATCTTGCCCGCCTCCACCTTGGAAAGGTCCAGAATGTCGTTGATGATGGCCAGCAGGTTTCTGGCCGCCGACTTCACATCCTTGGCGTGGGCGTAAATCCGGGGGTCGGCGCACTCCTCCATGATGATGTCGTTCAGACCGATGATGGCGTTCATGGGGGTGCGGATCTCGTGGGACATGTTGGCCAAAAACTCGCTCTTGGCGATGTTGGCCTTCTCCGCCTGCTGCCTCACCCGCTTGATCTCATTGATATATGCCTTGATGTCGGTCATGTCCAGAATCAGGATGACGCAGCCCTGCTTCCGGCCGTTATCATCCACAATCTGCTTGCTGTGGCTCTCATAGTGCTGGCCGTTGATGGAAAAGCTCCAGGGGACGTTCTCGTTGAGCATCTCCTCCCGGAAGTCCTCCAGCACCCGGATGTTTTCGCCCAGCTTGTGGGAGGGCAGGGTGGTGAAGATGTGGGCGGCAGCCCGGTTATAGCTGATCAATCTGTCGTGGTCGTCCAGCGCGATTACGCCGTCTCCCAGGCTCTCCAGCACCTTTTCCGCCGCCAGATGGCGGAAATCGTAGTTGCGCCGGCTCCAGACCACAATGGCCACCATGGACATGGAGATGGCCAGCGTCAGCGGGGTGAGGTCAAACACCGCCACAAGCTTGAACACATAGGCGGCAAGCACCACAACAGGCAGAGAGGAGATGCCGAGAATGGTCCAGTACTGCCGGCTGACCTGATGGTCCGACCGGCCCCGGACCGCCCGAATCAGGGTATGTATCGAGAGCACATAGGGGATGATGATGCGGGTAAACATAAAAAGGGTATACAGCGGACCGTAGGAGATGCTGATGTACTGAAATCCGTCCGCCGTGGACAGCCACTGAAATTCCCGGTAAAACAGGCCGTTCCAATTAAAAAATACTGTGGGCAGCACGAAGGCGTTGATAATGCCCAGGGCACACAGCAGTCTTTTGGGCGGGCGCGCATAGCAGTAGGTATAGGTAAACCAGCAGTAGCACAGGGGGACGAAGGCCGAGCCCACGTTTTCCACCGTCACCGCCGTCACGGCGGCCTCCACGGCGGGGGCGGTCAGCTCCAGCAGATAGCCCACATTCTGCACCAGCGTGCCGCACATGATGAAAATCAGCAGCTTCTGCTCCCGGGCCCCGTCTCCGTTGAGCAGCAGGATCAGGGCAACAAAGGTTAAACAGATCGCAAAGCACTCCAGCCCGATAACAAAGTTCACCATCTCTGTCGTTCACCTACTTGCGTTGTTTATTGCCTCATGCCGGGAGCGGAGGAGCACCTGAATTTTGTAAAATAACAATAGTATATTTTTACTGCGATGTCAAGCTGTTTTAGGCCGGGTCAGCCCGCATTTTCCCTCTGCCGGACGCACCCTTTTACGGAAGGGGGTCCAGGCGCTTGATGTAGGCACCCTCCTCCCGGACAAAGCCCATTTTGAGCAGATAGGCCTCGTGCGCCTGAGAGGCCTCCTCCCTGAAAATCAGGGTGTGCACCCCCTGGGCGGGCAGCCTTGCGTAGAGGTAGGCCCCGATGGAGCAGTCGCGGTAGGTGGGAGTGGAGTAATCCAGCGCCACCCGCAGGCTTCCCGGCTCCGTCTCCTCCGCCAGCAGGATGCCCGCCGGGTTTCCGCCGCAGCACACGAGATACAGCTGATCCCCCTGGGCGCTCTTCTCAGAGAAGCCCGGGAAAAACTTCTGGATATCCCTCCGGTAGTAGTCCAGCAGATAGCGCGGGAGGGCGTCCTGCCGGGAGGCCTTCACCAGGTTGTAGCTGCGCTCCGGCTGCTTCAGCTTCACCAGATTGTAAATGTTGATAGCCACCAGACAGACGTTCATCAGGGCTGTGGGGTAGGATTGGATCATCAGCGCATAGGCCGCGAAGATTCCGCTGCCTATGGTATTGATGACCCGCAGCTTGACCACCGAGGACATCAGCATGGAGACCACCACCAAAGCGGACCCCAGATATCCGATCAATTCAATCATGGCGCTCATCCTCTCTGTTTTTATACTCTGATTATAAGGCCTTCCAGGGGATTGTGCAATAGCCGGAAAGGGCAGTCAAACGGCTTTACGAATCTGTTGAGATGTGATATAATTCACTATCTGTTTTTAAAAAAGGGGGATATGTTCATGAAGCAAGCCGCTCCTTCGCCCAAGTCTGCCCAGCCGGCGGAGCAAAGTGTTCAGCTGGGTCTGCCCCGCTCCATCCATCTGGTCCCGCTGGACCACATCGCCGGTTTTGACGTCCGGCCGGGCTTCTATGAGATCAACGGCGCCACCGCCATCCCTGGCGGCGTCAATTTTACCGTCCACTCCCACGGGGCCACTTCGGTGGAGCTGCTTCTCTTCCAGCGGGAGCAGGACGAGCCCTTCGCCGTGCTCCCCTTCCCCCAGCACTACCGCATCGGCAACGTATACTCCATGATTGTGTTCAAGCTGAATATTGAGGAGTTTGAGTACGCCTACCGGGTGGACGGCCCCTATGAGCCCAAGAAGGGCCTGATTTTCGACAAGACCAAGTACCTGCTGGACCCCTACGCCAAGGCGGTCACCGGGCAGAGCCAGTGGGGCTCCAAGACCCCCTTCGGCCAGCACTACAAGGCCCGGGTGGTGAAGGACGACTTCGACTGGGGGGATATGCCCCAGCCCCTCATCCCCATGGAGGACCTGATTATCTATGAGCTCCATGTCCGGGGCTTCACCAGGGACCCCTCCTCCGGGGTGCTCTATCCGGGAACCTTCGCCGGGATTATGGAGAAGCTGGACTATCTGGAGCAGCTGGGGGTCAACGCCATTGAGCTGATGCCCATCTTCGAGTTCGACGAGATGCAGGACTACCGGGAGCATGACGGCAAAACCCTCTACAACTACTGGGGATACAGCACCGTCAGCTTTTTCGCCCCCAACACCAGCTACGCCGCCAGCACCGAGTTCAACCGGGAGGGTAACGAGCTCAAGCAGCTGATCCGGGCCTGCAACCAGCGGGGGATCGAGGTCTATCTGGACGTGGTATTCAACCACACCGCCGAGGGCAACGAGCACGGCCCCTTCTTCTCCTTCAAGGGCTTTGACAACAACATCTATTACCTGCTCACCCCCGACGGGTACTACTACAATTTCTCCGGCTGCGGCAACACCATGAACTGCAACCACCCCATTGTCCGGCAGATGATTCTGGACTGCCTGCGCTACTGGGTCACCACCTACCGGGTGGACGGCTTCCGCTTTGATCTGGCCTCCATCCTGGGCCGCAGTGAGGACGGCTCCCCTATGGGCGCGCCCCCCCTCCTCCAGTCCCTGGCCTTCGACCCCATCCTGGGCAACGTGAAGCTCATCGCTGAGGCCTGGGACGCGGGCGGGCTGTATCAGGTGGGCTCCTTCCCCTCCTGGAACCGCTGGGCGGAGTGGAACGGCCGCTACCGGGACGACATCCGCCGCTACCTCAAGGGGGACGAGGGGCTGGCCCAGGGGGCGGCCCTGCGTCTGCTGGGCTCTCAGGACATCTACGGCAGCCAGGGGCGGACCAACGCCTCGGTGAACTTTATCACCTGCCACGACGGCTTTACCCTCTGGGACCTGTTCAGCTATAACAGCAAGCACAACCTGGCCAACGGCTGGAGCAACACCGACGGGGCGAGCGACAACAACAGCTGGAACTGCGGCGCCGAGGGGGAGACGGAGGACCCGGAGATCAACGAGCTGCGCAAGCGGATGTGCCGCAACGCCTTCGCCCTGCTCATGTGCTCCCGGGGCATCCCCATGTTCCTGGCTGGGGACGAGTTCTGCAACACCCAGTTCGGCAACAACAACGCCTACTGTCAGGACAACATCATCTCCTGGCTGGACTGGAGCCGGCTGGAGGCCAACCGGGATATGTTCGCCTTCTTCCAATACATGATCCGCTTCCGGAAAAAGCACCGGGTGGTGCGGGCCAAAACCGGGGACGGGGCCAACGGCCTTCCGGAGGTCAGCTTCCACGGAGTCCACCCCTGGCGAAACGGGGGGTTCGACAGCCACGACCGTTATGTGGGCGTCATGTTTTCCGGCTGGGAGCGGGAAACCGGGCCTCAGGTGGTCTATGTGGCCTCCAACGCCTGGTGGGAGGACCTGAGCGTCACCCTGCCCGAGCTGCCCGCCTCCATGTGCTGGACCCGGGCGGTGGATACCTGGCAGGCCGAGCAGTCCGAGGCGCCCGTCTCCGGGCGGCAGGTCACCGTCCGGGCCCGGAGCGTGATGGTCTTTGTTGGGAAGTAGTTGTGCTAAAGCAACAAAAATCCCCTGTGTATTTTCTCGAAAAATGGATTTACTCAGGGGGATTTGTGGGATATAATGGGAGAAGCTGAGGGAAACGCAAATACAACAGAGGACAGGAGGACGGCACAGATGAGCATCAAATCTGATATCGAGATTGCCCAGGAGCACACCCCGCGGCACATCACCGAGATCGCCGGGCTGGCCGGTGTGGACGGGAAGTATCTGGAGCAGTACGGCAATTACAAGGCCAAGGTGGACTACGCCCTGCTGCGGGAGAACAAGAGGCCCAACGGCAAGCTGATTCTGGTCACCGCCATTACCCCCACCCCCGCCGGCGAGGGCAAGACCACCACCACTGTGGGCCTGGCCGACGGCCTGCGGAAGATCGGCAAAAACGCCGTGGTGGCCCTGCGTGAGCCCTCTCTGGGGCCGGTGTTCGGCATCAAGGGCGGGGCGGCCGGGGGCGGCTATGCCCAGGTGGTGCCCATGGAGGACATCAACCTCCACTTCACCGGCGATTTTCACGCCATCGGCGCGGCCAACAATCTGCTGGCCGCCATGCTGGATAACCACATTCAACAGGGCAACGCCCTGGGCATCGACGTCAAGCAGATCACCTGGAAGCGGTGCGTGGACATGAATGACCGCCAGCTGCGCCACATTATTGACGGCATCGGCGGCAAGATGCAGGGCGTCCCCCGGGAGGACGGCTTCGATATCACCGTGGCCAGCGAGATCATGGCGGTGCTCTGCCTGTCCGACGACATCCCCGACCTGAAAAAGCGGCTGGGCCGGATGATCGTGGCCTACACCTACGAGGGCAAGCCCGTCACCGCCTACGACCTGAAGGCCGAGGGGGCTATGGCCGCCCTGCTGAAGGACGCCCTCAAGCCCAACCTGGTCCAGACCCTGGAGGGCACCCCCGCTTTCATCCACGGCGGCCCCTTCGCCAACATCGCCCACGGCTGCAACTCGGTCACCGCCACCCGCATGGCCCTGGCTCTGGGGGACTACGCCGTCACCGAGGCGGGCTTCGGCGCCGACCTGGGGGCGGAGAAGTTCCTGGACATCAAGTGCCGCATGGCGGGGCTCTCCCCCGACGCGGTGGTGATGGTAGCCACCGTCCGGGCCCTGAAGCACCACGGGGGGGCGGCCAAGGCCGAGCTGAACCAGGAGAATCTGGAGGCCCTGGAGAAGGGTCTGCCCAATCTGCTCCAGCATGTGGACAACATCAAGAACGTCTACGGCCTGCCCTGCGTGGTGGCCATCAACGCCTTCCCCACCGACACAAAGGCCGAGCTGGACCTGGTGGAGGCCAAATGCCGTCAGCTGGGGGTCAATGTGGCCCTTAGTGAGGTGTGGGCCAAGGGAGGCGAGGGCGGCACCGCCCTGGCCCAGGAGGTGGTCCGCCTCTGCGAGGAGCCCAAGGACTTCCGCTTCTCCTACGACACTGGGGACTCCATTGAGAAGAAGCTGGAGGACATCGTCAGGAAGGTCTATCGGGGGGACGGGGTGGTCCTCACGACCAACGCTAAAAAGCAGGCCCAGCAGCTCGACGGACTGGGCTTCGGGAGCCTGCCCATCTGCATGGCAAAGACCCAGTACTCCTTCTCCGACAACCCCGCCCTGCTGGGGGCCCCCAGGGGCTTTGAGGTCACCGTCCGGAATTTGAAGGTCTCCGCCGGGGCCGGCTTTATTGTGGCCCTCACCGGCGATATCATGACCATGCCCGGCCTGCCTAAGGTCCCCGCCGCCGAGAAAATCGACGTGGACGAGAACGGGAAGATCACGGGGCTGTTTTGATGGCTTTGCCCCGGGTACGGAATGTAGGGCGCGACGACCCCGGCGCGCCGAACTGTGATAGAATACTCCCGTTAACACGGCGGGCCGAGTCGTCCCGCCCTACAAAGGAGGGACAGATATGGGGAATTTAACCCAAAAATCCTGCGCCGGCTTTGCCGAGGCTCTGGCCGCCAAGAACCCGGTCCCTGGCGGCGGCGGGGCCTCCGCCCTGGTGGGAGCCCTGGGGGCGGCCCTGTGCTCTATGGTGGCCAACTACACCGTGGGCAAGAAGAAATACGCCGATGTGGAGGAGGACGTGAAGGCCGTCCTGGCCCAGGCGGAGGAGCTGCGGGTGCGGCTGCTGGAGCTGGTGGAGGAGGACGCCGCCGCTTTCGAGCCCCTGTCCCGGGCCTACGCCATCCCAAAGGACGACCCCAAGCGGGAGGAGGTCATGGAAGCCTGCCTGCGCGCCGCAGCCCAGCCTCCCATGGAGCTGCTGCGGCTGAGCTGCCGGGCCATCGAGCTGCACCGGGAGCTGCTGGACAAGGGCAGCGCCATGGTCCTCTCCGATGTGGGCACCGGGGTGATTTTCTGCTGGAGCGCCCTGTACGGGGCGTGGCTCAATTTGAAGGTGAACACCAAGCCGATGAAGGACCGGACCTGCGCCGAGGAGATGAACCGGGAGGCGGACGGGCTGGTGGAGCAATACTGGAAAATCGCCGACGAGGTCTATGAGGCGGTTATGGAGCGGTACAGCTGACGGAAAAGGCGGCCCGCTTAAAGTTAAAAATATCTCACATTTTCGGTTGACAAGGCGAATAGCCAGTGATATATTTATAACGCCGGCAAGAGTTAAAAATATATCACATGGAGGAATGCCACATGAAGTCAAAGGTCACCCTGAAGGAAGTTGTGGGGACAAAAATCATTTACGCGGTGCTCCTGGTCTGCTACTACTGGATGTGGGCCAGACGGGACTGGCAGGCATATTATGAGACCGTCCAGAATACGGTTTTTATATTCACCATTGTATTTTTCGCGATGCAGGCAGGCCGTATTTACAAGTACAGCAAAGAGGAAGAGGACGAGCTGGCAATTCAAAATCTGCGCAGAACAGACGCTATCGGATTGAAAATCATGACGGCTGCCGCCGTTGTCATCGCCTTTGCCTGCGCCGTCAAGGCCATCGACGGCACAGCGGCGGGCTATGCCCTGGTGGGCGTGATTTTGGCATTGGCTGTGATACGGTTCATCATATTTTCCGTGATGGACAGTAAAGGGGTCTGAGACAGCCTGTGACCTGATCCGCGGTACTCTGCGCGACGGACAGCAGGGGAGTCTGATATGGCCCTTAAAACAAAGGTCAAGGAATATCGGGAAAAAGCGGGACTGAAACAGAGCGAGCTGGCGGAGCTGGTACACGCCAGACGTGAGACCATCGTACATCTGGAAAACGGAAGATACAATCCGTCGCTGAAGCTGGCAATGGATATCGCAAAGGTGTTTCATGCGGCGGTAGAGGAGCTGTTTGAATTTACGGAGGACTGAACACAACAATAAACACGACCTGACAGAGTAGGCCCAGTGCGTCAAGTGCCGACCGGACGGGAAGTTGCCGGCGGACGAAGGGTTTTTACAGCCCGCGATGCTGTGCCGCATTCCGCTGCCATGGGGGAGCACGCTCCTTTCGTGGCGTCAACGCCGTGAAAGGAGCGTATTATTATGACAACCACACAAAAAAAGAAGCTGACCCACACCCTGTGCGCCTTAGCCCTGCTCACCGCCATGATGGTCCTGCTGACCATGACCATCAGCATCCAGACCCCCTTCTTCAAGCTGTCCTTCGGCTCTCTGCCCGTGGTGCTGGCCGCCATGCTCTTCGGCCCCCTTGAGGGGGTGCTGGTGGCCGTTCTGGGGGAGTTTATCATCCAGGTGATCGGGCCCTATGGGCTGATGCCCACTACCTTTATCTGGATCTGGCCCCCCGCCATCCGGGCTCTGGTGGTGGGCAGCGCGGCGGTGTGGCTGCGCCGGTCCGGGACAAGGCTGGAGTCCCGGCCGGTGGTCTGCTATGTGGTGTGCGTCATCGGCGCCATTCTCACTACCATCGGCAACACCGCCGGGATGTGGCTGGACAGTCTGTTCAACCGCACCTCCTTCGCCGCCGCCGCCCTGTGGGTGCCGGCCCGCTTTGTCAGCGGGACGTGTACCGCCGTCATCATTGCCACCATCTGCATGCCCCTGGTCCACAGCCTGCGCCGCAGCGGAGTGCTGCGCTATACGGAGTGAAGGGGGAGAGGATCATGACAGAGCGGGAAGCAGAGGAGCTGATCCGCCGACGGGCCTGGACGGGCCGGAAGCCGGGGCTGGAGCGCATCCGCCGGCTGCTGGGCAGGCTGGGCGACCCCCAGAAGAGGCTGAAATTCGTCCACATCGCCGGCTCCAACGGCAAGGGCTCCACCGCCGCCATGCTGGCCTCGGTGCTCACCCAGGCGGGGCTGAAAACCGGCCTGTACACCTCCCCCCACCTGTGGAGCATCCGGGAGCGGTTTCAGGTGGACGGAGCCCCCATTCCTGAGGAGGCGTTCGGGGCGCTTACGGAGCGGGTGCTGGAGCAGGCGGAGGACGAGACCGAGTTCGAGCTGATGACTGCCATCGGGATGGTCTGGTTTCTGGAGGCGGAGTGCGATATCGTGGTGCTGGAGACAGGGCTGGGGGGGCGGCTGGACTCCACCAACGTTATCGACGCCCCGGAGGCGGTGGTCATCACCCGCATCGGCCTGGAGCACACCGAGCTGCTTGGGGACACCCTGGTCAAAATCGCCACGGAAAAGGCTGGGATCATGAAAGAGGGCTGTTATGTGGTCCTCTACGAGCAGGGCTGCAGCATCTACTCCCTGTTTGAGTATCTCTGTCATACCTACTATAGTGGTCTGGCGCTGACTGTGAATCCGGAGGTGCTGTCCTCCGGGCTGGAGGGGCAGAGCTTCACCTATCGGGACAAGGGGCCCTACCACATCCCCCTGCTGGGAGAGCACCAGGTCCGCAACGCCGCCGTGGTGCTGGAGACGGTGAATGTCCTCCAGTGGCGGGGCTGGGATATTCCGGAGGAGGCCGTCCTCCGGGGGCTGGAGCGGGCCCGGTGGCCCGGGCGGATGGAGCTGGTCCGCCGCTCTCCCGATGTCATCCTGGACGGAGGCCACAATCCCCAGTGCATGGAGGCTCTGGCCGGGGCGCTGGGGGAGCTGTACCCGGAGAGGAAGCTGGTCTTTCTCACCGGCGTGCTGGCCGACAAGGACCACACCGCCATGATGGGGCCGCTGCTGCCCCTGGCAAGGGAGTTTTTCACCCTGACCCCCGACAGCCCACGGGCCCTGCCCGCCGGGGCGCTGGCGGGCTGTCTGGAGGGCCAGGGAGTCAAGGCCGCCCCCTGCGGAGGCCTCCGGGAGGGGCTGGACCGGGCTCTGGAATCGGCCGGGCCGGATGGCGCGGTGTGCGTCTGCGGGTCGCTGTATATGATTGGAGAGGCACGGCATCTGCTGGGGCTGTGCTGAAAGGAGAGAGGAGGAACGGTTATGCTGAGTCCGGGGGAATTTGTCAGCGCTTACGCCCAGATCGGGGCAAAAAAATGCGCCAACAGCACCGTCAGGCTGTTCCTGGCGGCGGTGCTGGCGGGATTTTTCATCGGCGGAGGCGGCTTGGTCTCCGGCATCGCCTCCTGCGGACTGGACAACCCCTCTCTGGCCCGGGTGATGAGCGGTCTGCTCTTCCCCTTCGGCCTGATTATGGTCATTATCACTGGGGCGGAGCTGTTCACCGGCAACTGCCTGATTACCATCTCTCTGCTGGAGCGGAAGGCCTCTCTGGCCGGGATGCTCCGGAATCTGGCGATTGTCTATCTGGGCAACTTCGTCGGGGCGGCCCTGCTGGCGGCCGCCGTGGTTTACGGCGGGACCTTCTCCAACAGCGCCCTGGGGGCCTGCGCCATCCGCACCGCCGCCGGCAAGTGTGTCCTGCCCTTTGGCCGGGGGGTGGTGCTGGGAATCTTGTGCAACATTCTGGTGTGCGCCGGGGTGATGTGCTCCCTGTGCGGCAAGAGTGTAGCCAGCCGGGCCGTCGGGGCCTTCGTGCCGGTGAGCTTCTTTGTTATCGGCGGCTTTGAGCACTGCGTGGCTAATATGTACTACATCCCCGCCGGGCTGCTGGCGGCGGCCATTCCGGACTGCGCCCGGCTGGCCGTGGAGACAGGGACAGACCTGTCCGCCCTGAATCTGGGCGGACTCCTCGCCAATCTGCTCCCGGTGACCATCGGCAATATCCTGGGTGGCTGCGGCTTCGGGGCCTTGATTTGGGCCGTCCAGAGGCCGGAGCAGTGAAAGAAGCCCGCCGGGTTCTTCCGGCGGACTTTTATGTTTATTCCCAGGTCACCTCGGCGCCTGTGCCCACGATGTTGATGTAGCTGCGGCCCACAGCCAGGGGAATGGGCTTCCCCGAGCTGTCCAGGAAGGCGTAGCAGGCTCTCTCGCTGTCCCGCTCCCAGGTAATCTCATAGAGCTGGCCGTCCCGGAGGAGCAGGCCGTCCCCTTTGCCGGTGGTGCGCACCGCCATGCGGCCCTTGTCGTCCCCCTTGACCCGGTTTACGTCGGTGTACAGCACCAAAACATTGCTTACTGTGACGTCGGCGTCGTTCCCGCCGTCCACATAGGGGATGTCCTTTTTGTCGATGTGCTGCTCGATGCTGTACTCGCCGGAGGCCGCGTCATAGGTAAAATGGCCGGTCTTGTAGCTGGAGAAGGGCACCGTCAGCCGGGCGGCCGGCTGGCCCCCGGCGGGGGCCTCCTGGTCGAAGGTCCAGCCCACCTCAAAGCCGTCGCTGTGCTCCCGGGCAAACCTTTCGGGCAGCTGCTCCAGCACCTTCTCGCTGGAGGTGAACAGGGAGTGCTCCAGTCCGGCGCTTTTCCTCCGGTCCGGGTCCCGCCAGCACATCTTGCCATAGGGGCCGTTGACAAAGTCGATGTTGGAGGTCTTCAGGTCCTTGAATGCCTGGTAGGCCTGGGGGCTGCCTCCGGCGTGGATGTAGATGGCATCGTGGCCCACGGCCAAGCTGACATAGTAGTCCCGGGCGGAGCGGATACAGGCCAGGTCACCCACCCCCTCCAGGTCCTGGAACACAGCCATCATCCGGGTGATGCCCCCCTCGGCCACGATCTCATAGATTACGTCCGCCTTGGACACACCCACCTGGGGCAGGGCCTTGCGGAGATTGTTGAGCATGACGGCGTAGGGCCGCCGGGCGGCCAGACCCTCCTCCGCCGGCTCGCCGGTGAGGGGGTTGACAGGGCCGGTGTAGGGCGCCGGCTCCACCGGGGCGATGGCCGAGATGTCGGGCTCCTTCTCGGAGCCGGACGCACTGTCAGGGGCGGAGGAGGCACTGCCAGGTTCCTTTTTGCCGCAGGCCGCAAGGGGGAGCAGCAACAGGAAGGCCAGCAGAAGGGTGCTCCAACGTCGTTTGTTCATCAAAAATCCCTCCAATCGTCCCCTCTATCATACGACATCCCCTGTGAAAAGTCAACAAATTACTGCCGCGCCGCGCTCAGGCAGGCATCCAGCTGCTGTCGGAGAGTCCGGGCGTTACGTCCAAATCAAGTAATTGCGCCTGTATATTCATATTTTTCCTCCTTGATTTTTCCCCGGCGGTGTGGCATAATCAGATTTGCCATTCCTCCGGGTTTGGTGTTATAGAGTGTTGGTGTACTTTCTTAGGGCCGCCAGCACTCTATTTTTCTTCACCCAAAAGCAGCTCGATCCCCTGACGTATCGCCTCGCCGCGGGTGATATTGTGCTCCTGACAATATGCCCGCAGACGCTGCTCCGTTCCAACATCCAGCCGGATGCTGTAATTGACACATTTGGGGTTCTCCGCTTTTGGTCTCCCTGTGCGTGGGCTCAAATCATCACCTACTTTCTGACACGCGTTTATTATAGATGATGACACGCAAAAAGTCAAGGGGGTTTTGTAAAGATTTTCAGTAGGACGAAAAAAGCCCCCTTCATAAGGGGGCTGTCAGCGAAGCTGACTGGGGGTTTTCTCTTAAAGAGGCAAATGAGGCTTTTCTCTGTGGAGGACAAGAAAGCAAAAACGTTCTATTTTGTTGCCCAGTTTCCGGTGGCCTCGGCGGTGAGGTAGGCGTTGACAAATCCGTCCAGGTCGCCGTCCATCACGCCGTTGATGTTGCTGGTCTCAAAGGCGGTGCGGTTGTCCTTCACCATCTGGTAGGGCATAAAGACATAGGACCGGATCTGGCTGCCCCACTCGATTTTCAGCTGCACGCCCTTCAGATCGGAGATCTTCTCCGCCTTCTCCTGCATTTGCATCTCCACCAGCTTGGCCCGGAGCATCTTCATGCAGTTATCCTTGTTCTGGAACTGGGAGCGCTCCTGCTGACTGGCCACCACCACTCCGGTGGGCTTGTGAATGAGCCGGACGGCGGAGGAGGTCTTGTTCACGTGCTGTCCGCCGGCGCCAGAGGCCCGGTAGACCTGCATCTCGATGTCCTCAGGGCGGATCTCCACCTCTATATCTTCGGGCAGGTCGGGCATGACCTCCACCGAGGCGAAGGAGGTCTGCCGCCGGGCGTTGGCGTCGAAGGGGGACACCCGCACCAGCCGGTGGACGCCGTGCTCCCCCCGCAGGTAGCCGTAGGCGTTCTCCCCCTCGATCATGATGGTGGCCGACTTGATGCCCGCCTCGTCCCCCTCCTGGTAGTCCATGATCTGGTAGGTAAAGCCCCGGCGCTCGGTCCATCGGGTGTACATCCGGTAGAGCATCTGGGCCCAGTCCTGGGCCTCGGTGCCCCCGGCTCCGGGGTGGATGGTCAGAATCACGTTGGAGCGGTCGTACTCCCCGGTGAGCAGGGTCTCCAGCCGGGCGGACTCCATGCTGGACTCCAGGGCGGCGAAGCCCTCCTCCAGCTCGGGGATCAGGCTCTCGTCCTCAAACTCGTTGCCCATCTCACACAGGGCCATCAGGTCATCCCACTGGCCCTGGCGCCTGTTCTGGCTGTCCACCTTGTCCTGGAGGTTCTTGATGCGCTGCTGAATCTTCTGGGCCTTGGCCAGGTTGTCCCAGAAGCCGTCGGCGGCGGACTCGGCCTGGAGCATGTCCAGCTCCCGCTCCGCCCCCTCCAGGTCCAGCGCCTGGGCCAGCTCCCGGAGCATCGGAGTCAGGTTGTTCAGCTTTACCTTATATTCATCAAATTGAAGCATAACATTCCCACACCTTCCATTTCGTCAGCTTATTATATATGAGCGAGAGAAAAAAGTAAAGGGGAATCTGGCCGTCCCTTTCATGAATGGTGAGAACATGTTCCCGGTCCGCAGTTCATATAAATAATTATCACCAAGGCCCAGCTGCGGCGGGCCGCCGATTCTAAAATGGGAGTGATTTGAGCTATGAGCAAAAAGCGGGAACAAATGAAAGTCTTTTTTATCGGGAAAAAGTGGTGGACGGCGCTGGCCTGTCTGTGCGCGGCGGCAATGATGTTCTATGTGGTCAACTACCCCGCTGCCATCGGGGCCTCCTCTGCCGCCCGGCAGCTGCCCATATACTGCGTCCAGCGGGATCAAAAGCTGGTGGCCATCAGCTTCGACGCCGCCTGGGGGAATGAGGACACCCAGCAGCTGATTGATATCCTGGAGCAGTACAAGGTGAAGGCAACCTTCTTTGTGGTGGGCCAGTGGGTGGACAAATTTCCTGAGTCGGTAAAGGCTCTCCACGACGCCGGGCATGAGGTGATGAACCACTCCAACACCCACGCCCACTACCCCCAACTGTCCGCCGAGGAGGTGGTGGCCGATCTGAACGCCTGCAACGACAAGATTGAGGCGGTCACCGGCGCGCGCCCCACCCTGGTCCGTATGCCATACGGCGATTACGACGACAAATCTGTCAGCGCTGTGCGCTCCATCGGTATGGAGCCGATTCAGTGGGACGTAGACAGCCTGGACTGGAAGGATCTGTCCGCCGGCGAGATTATCCAGAGAGTCACCGGAAAGGTTCAGCCGGGCTCTATCGTCCTCTTCCATAATGCCGCCCTGCATACCCCGGAAGCTCTGCCCATCATAATCCAGACCCTTCTCCAGGAGGGCTATACCTTTGTGCCTATCTCCCAGATTATCCTCACCGGGGAGTATACCATTGACCACACTGGCCGGCAGTGTCCAGCCTGACATTACCGCCGATATCGCTTGCCGGAAAATTTCCCCAGGTCTACCAAAAGTCTACCAAAAAAGCCGCCGGGCTCCTGCGCCGCAGAGCCCGGCGGCTTTTTCGTTTTCCGGGACA
>NZ_QWKG01000076.1 GCF_009911595.1 Colidextribacter sp. OB.20 | reverse complement strand
TTCTCAAGACCTCTCGGGACTATTATCTGCATTCTCCTATTCCCTTGTATATGCGGTGGTACATTTTACGCTTACTTGGATATCCTTCTTATCTTGGTCTTTTCCTGATTAAGCCCCAGCCCTCTATCAGCTAAGAAATCAGCAATTAGCTCCAGAATTTTTTCTGCCTGTTCCCAGGTATCCGCCGTAACCAGGATATCATCAGCCCAACGGAAAAGCTCCCCGTTGGCGTAACTCTGCTTTTGCTCCTGACCTGGGTACAGATGATCATAAAGATAGGTCTGCAGCCCATCCAGCATCATATTAGCAAGCAACGGTGAAATGCTGATACCCATTGACATCCCTTCATCAATGTTGAACAACTCACCATTTCGGACTACACCGGCTTTAAGAAATTTACGGAGCATGGTTTTATTCATTGGAATATGGTCGATCATCCAGCGGTGAGCTGCGCTCTCATAAAAAGCCCGGACATCCGCTATAACCACTACTTTAGGCGCTTGCGGCCCATCCAGCGCCTCAAAGAGGTAGGCATGAAGATCCTGCTTTGTCCTCCCGCCTCTGGCCGAAAATGATTTTTTGTCTGCGGTAGTTTCCGCTACGGGGGACAGGGAGAGAGCATACAGCGCTATCATAGCCCGGTCCCGCGCTGCTGCAACGTTGATATTACGGTGCTTTCCGTTGGCCTCCAGAATGTCCATGTGAAGATAGGGCAGAGGGGTATAAGCGTAGGAAACCAGCGACCTCACAGCATTTGCCTTTTCCTCAGAAGTCTGCCATACAACTCCATCCACTCCAGGTGCGGACTTCTTGTTTGTGATCTCATAGACCGCCAAGGCTCTTGCGTTCCAGGAGGCGGTCAATTTATCCTGGAGCTGAGAAACAAGCTCCCAGTCTAAATTATAGGCAGCCTGCGCAATAGCCGTCTGCATTTCATGCACCTTTTTCTTGACCAGTACCCAATCTGTGGCTTCCCACTGATCAGCCAAGTCCTGATCAGATAAATCTGTACGCTGAACCGTGACGTTGATCATGATGGATAAGGGACAGTGATCCGAGCCTTGGGTGTCCGTGTAGTGCTTAATGCTTTTTACAAAAGTCAGCAATTCATTGGAAACCAAAAAATAATCCAGCCTGGAACCCTTATTGTGAATTCTATTCTGATTTTTGTGCGCCCACCAGGTAAACGCATCCCGCTTTTCTGGATAGAACGCACGGAATACATCTTTGAGTCCCACATCCAGAAGCCGTTCGAAGTTCTTTCGTTCTTCGGTTATCATATCCGGAGGAACAGTACTGGACCTGGCTTCGGAGGGATAAATATCCTTTTCCGTATGTGTGACATTGAAGTCGCCGCAGACCACGACTGGCTTCGGCAGTTTGGAGACATAAGTGCGGAATGCCGCATCCCAATTCAGCCGGAACTTACGCCGTTCCGGGGGTGACTGTGCCTGATAGTTTGGAACATACACGTTGACGACATAAAAATCTCTGTATTCCAGAGTGATAGCCCGACCCTCACGGTCGTATTTCTTTATGCCGATTCCCAGATTAACAGACAGCGGTTCACGTCTGGAAAGAACAAGTGTACCCGAGTAGTTCGGCTCCGACGCAGAAAACCAGAAGTCGTGATAGCCAGGGGTAGCCAATACAATTTGCCCTCTCGTCTCCTGGATGCACATTACATCCGGTTTGGTATCAGACAAAAACTTGATCAGTTCCCGTCTGTGCGCCGCAATACCATTGATGTTCCAGCTGGCAATCTTCATAGTGATTTAATCTTCTTTCTCTCAACTATAACAGGCGTACCACAGATGACTGTGGCACGCCTGTTACTTGCTTGTTATGGTGATCAGAGCGGAATTTTCCCTTCAAATGTCTCGTTGACTACATAATAGGCGGTACGTTCCTCCGGCTTTATATACAATTTTAAGTCGGTGATCAATGTGCGCTTTTTTTCTTCGTGGAAGTTTGCTTTCACCGCATCCACCAGGGCATCCATGCTGATTTCTCCGCCCTGGTATTGCACAAAAATCTCTGGCCGCATGTTCTGAGCCTTTTCCTTTTCCAAGGCCCGCACTTTCGCGGCTGCTTCTTTTTCCTCGGGCGACATAGCTTTCCTGCCGGCCTTCGGTTTTGTACTCTCTTCGCTGATGGCCACAACGGTTTCTGCTTTTTTTCTCATAACGGTCCTTCTTTCGTAATTTTGGTGGAGAAAACACAAATTAAGTATAGATAAAAAATGAATGTATTGCAACCCAATTAAAGGGAATTGATGTGATTTTAATCTGTGGCAATATGACATTATCTGCAATATTGAAATAACTCAAAATTCCTCTTCCCGGTTTTGTACTATTCTTCATTTATGTTTGGCACCATCCTGGTAATCGGCTTCCCATAGATCACTGTCTGTGCTTTATCATAAAGGTCTGCAACGATTTGGCATTCATAGGGAAGCTTTCCGATCCAGTCGTCCCCTGTCCGTCGCGTTATGTCTTGCTCCAGTTCTCGTTCATATAAGGCCAATGCTTTAATGATGATTTTTACCTCACCTCTTGTCAAAGAAAGAAACGCACGCTCTTTGTTCCTTTCCTCTACAGCACAATAATGGTCATATTCACGGAACCTCCGTTCCGCACTGCGAATGTGTTCGGCAACCACGCTATAGCTTTTCCCAAGCAGTTTAGCGATTTGCGATTTATTTTTGCCCTGCTCGTAAAGCTCCCAAACCTCCCGCTGGCAATCTGAGAGGATGCTGAGTCTTTTCTCTTTCTCAAGCTCTGGATCTTTGACCTGTTCCGGTTGTGGTGAGGGCATCCGAGGCTTGAACAGTTCCGGGATGTCAAGCTCAATTTGAAGGTCACGGCTGATTCGGTGAAGCGTTAGCGATATCTGATGCCGTACCTCCTTGGGTTCCATCCCCATCGCTTTGCCAATGCTGTCGTAACTCTGCTTTTGAGTTCTCATTTGCAGAAGCTGCAAATCTTTATTGGTTGGGGCTAATTTCAGTTTTCCTCCCCTTGTAGCTCCACGTTCGATGAACAGTCGCATAAGCTCCTCGTCTGACGGCATATCCCGCAGCAATTCAGACAGCAGCTTATAGCCAGTGAGCTCAATAGGTACATTTAAAATTTTCCCTAGTGCTGGAATATCAATGCGGAAATAAGAAGGGACATCCATATACAGAGTATTTTTAACATCTTTAGCGCGGCTAGCGACCTGGCTGGGGGATAGTCCCAGCTGTTCAGCAATCTCTAACTGTGTGAATCCCTTTAACCGCAGCTTTAGAACTTCAAGAGCTGAACGACTTACAGATAGATGCGCAGGATTACATTTATTCGGGAATAAGTCAACCAAAACATAGTTAGGAGGTATATCCTCCAGCAGATCAGAGAAAAGGATCGTTTCGCCACGTTCTTTCATTTCCAAAAATTTGTTCATACAGACCCCTTTTAAAATTCGCCCACGCAGCTATGGGTAATAGCCAGCGACACAGGCTCGATAATAAGTATTTCCCGGCCCAACTTCTGCGCATAGCGCACAGTCGCCGCAGTTCCGCCGCGCCGCTCTCCGTTATAGACGGCCAGCAAACAGTCCGCCGCCTCTACCAAACGATGGTTCCGGTCGATCATACAGCCATCATAGTATTCGCGGCTCGTATAGACCACGGAATCGGCCTGCTCTAAAATAGCATGATACCGTTCCTGCGCTGAACTGCTCCACTTATCTGCCTGTCCATCACAGGGGAGGTAGCAATGGAGCTTCAGCGCAGGATTTTCTTTGAGCAAGTCCAGGACGATCTGGGACAGCCAGACATCGGAGCCATCGGCCATACCGCTGTAAAAGTCTGTTACTCCTGCCGCCACCAGCTTTCCGACTTGCTCCGCTAAAACAGTCTTTAATGCCACACAACGGAGATCTGCTTCATCGCTTTTCCACGGGAACTTGTGTGGGCGATGGCCTGTAAACGCACAAGCGGTTTTATTCATGTGGCAACCTCCCAAGCATTTTATTCGTAAGGGAACAGCTCAAACACCTTTATAGAGTGTGAATTACCATTTTGTCACTTTTTCGGAGTGATATTTTGATAAAAAAACCCACCAATTATGCGCCTATAAACTTCTGCTCATGTATATAATAGTGGTGTTAGAGAGGGCATAATTGATGGATATAGAATATGTACGGCAACGTATCACTGAACTACGGTTAAAACGAAATATTTCAGAATATCAATTAAGTTATGATATAGGGCACAGCAAAAATTATGTCCACAATATTGTGACAGGTTACTCTCAACCTTCTGTGAAAGAACTTCTGTACCTTATAGAAGTTCTTGGTGTTTCTCCTCGTGATTTCTTTGACGAAGAAAGTGAATTTAGGAATCCTCAACTTGCAAAACAAATTATAGACGGTATCAAAGAATTGTCTGACGAGGACTTAATAGCTGTTTTACTAATGATACAGCGGTTAATTGACAAATAATTTTTAACTCGCCCCATATTAATGGGGCTTTTTTACATCATATCATAAAATACAAGGAATCGTCAACGCAATTCGACTAAAAAATAACAGAATATTCATCGCATATAGTTGATATCTTTGCGTTAAAATTAAACCATGTCGTGAGGTGGTTACTGTGACTGATGAGCAAGTGTACGATTTTGGTGTCAGGCTCCGCCAAATTCGTGAGGAGCGAGGCCTTTCTCGTTCTGCTCTTGCCAAGAAATTAGGAGTAAGCAAGGAAACCATTTATCGCTATGAGAATAACATTCAAAGTCCATCTTTAGATAGAACAAAGCAGTTAGCTGTCACCTTACGAACTTCTGTTGATTATCTTATTGGATTAGATAACGAGTACACGGTTAAATTTCCGGGTATTTCTAAGGAACAACGTGAAGCCCTCAATCATTTTCTCCAAGTTTTTATTAAAACAAATCAATAAAAAACACAGCACTGTGCCGATGGCTACAGTGCTGTGTTTGTATAGCCACCACCTCAATATTATGCCTTCTGCTTCTCTATCGTTGATGCAACTAGCTCACACATTATTTGTGGGTTGTCCAATATCACGGACAACCTACACCAAATACGAAGCAGGACAGCTTAATATTCGGGCAAGTGTCCTGATAGAGCTAAAAAAATCTATGGATGTACCTATGATGATTTCTTCTTTGGACTAGATGAGAGTGAGGAACAAGAGGACTAACCAAAGGAGTTTCTCCCTATGAAAAGTGATAACCAGCTAAGAGTGCTTTTACTCCTCCGATATCTGTATGAACAATCCAGTGAGGAGTATCCTGTTTCGGTTATGGATATTCTGCATTTTTGGAAATCCCAAGGCATCCATACAGACCGAAAGAGTGTATATAGGGATATCACGGTGTTAAAGAAATTCGGGTTGGATATTGTCCAGCGCCGGGAACGTCAAAACCTGTACTTCGTCGGCTCCCGCTTGTTTGAGCTGCCGGAGCTAAAACTACTGGTGGACGCTGTGAAATCCTCCCATTTCATCACAAGGAAGAAAAGCGCCGATCTCCTTTGCAAGCTGTCAGTCCTTGCCAGCCAGGAACAGGTTCAGCAGCTGGACCGGCCCGTGTATATGGACGGCACAGCCAAGCAGGACAATGAGGGGATTTATTATACGGTGGATACGATCCACACCGCTATCCGGGAGCAAAAGCAGATCACATTTCAATATACAGAATACACTCCAGAGAAAAAGAAAGTTCTTAAGCATGACGGTTACTGGTATTTTTTCAGCCCATACGCATTGATTTGGAGCCAGGACTTTTACTATGCTGTAGGCTGGTCAGAGAAGCATGATAAGCTGGCACAGTTCCGTGTGGATCGGATGATAGGAGTGGAATTGCTGGAGAGGCCCACTGTTCCATTTCAGGACTTTAACCCGTCTGACTATGTCCGTCAGGTATTTGGGATGTATGGCACAGAATCCCGAACGGTGGAGCTGTTGTGTAAAAACCACACCATGCGAAGCGTGATAGACCGCTTTGGAGAAGGTGTCCACACAGAATTGGCGGGCCCCGAACACTTCAAAGCAGTGGTGGAAGTTGCCCCCAGTCCCCCTTTTTTCGCTTGGGTATTCACGTTTGCCGGAAACATCCGTATCATAAGCCCTCCAGAAACAGTTGAAAAATTCCTAGAAATGGCTAAAAATGCAATATTGTAAAAATAAGGTGTTCCAGATGTGGGACACCTTATTTTTGCCCTCTTGCCAATCGAACAAATATACGATATAATATCTCCGAGGCCTTCATTTACTGGCAAAGCCGCTAGAGATATCATGGAACGAAACCGGGTCGTTCTATGCGCCGTGAGGAGGTGGATACATGCCCTATTTATCCAGAAATGATATTGAAATTATAGCTCAACGGGTTGTAAGCGCATATAAAAGACTTCCTGGCCATGATGGTCAGAAAGTCGATATGATACAGCCAAACCTTTTGGTGTGTGATTTGCTTGGACTGTCGGTAGATCACCATACACTCTCCCGCAGTGGAGCAATCCTGGGTCTGACTTCCTGCGGTCCGGTCAGCGTTCCAATCTTCGATGACCCGACCGTCCCAAAATACTATGATTTGGATGGCAGAACTCTGTTAATTGATTCAGGCCTTCTGGCTGAGGGCTCCAACAGGGGGCGGTACAACTTTACCCTTGTCCACGAAGCCTGCCATCAGATATACAAGATGCTCTTCCCAAAGGAGTATATGTCCAGCATTAGAAAACGAAAAGTCCACTATTGTACATCCCGTTCATCCTCCGGAGAGGGTGATTGGGAGGAATGGCGCACAAACACATTGGCATCGGCCATACTTATGCCAGCGGATATGGTCCTGAGTAATATGGATGCTTTTGGGCTTGGAAATAGTTTGAAGATGCTCAACAAAGTATTTGCTCCCACGGAATACAGGAAGTTTGAACAGATGGCTGATTATATGGGGGTTTCAAAGCAAGCGCTTGCAATTCGGCTTAAACGGCTTGCGCTATTGGATTTCGATTACCTGGAGGACCCTTATGCGTTGGTTGACGTCTACCCGGACTAGGAGGGCAATTATGGCAAAAATAAATATTCGGAATTCTGACCCGGCCCGCTACGCTAGAGTAGCGGCAGAGCAAGAAGCGTTAAGAAGCGCGTACTCCAGCCAGATGCGGGTCGCACGCCTATGTCCCTACTGTGACCATAAGATCGAGATTCTGTGCCGAGGTACACATGGCGGAAGCTATAACAGATGCCCCAATTGTGGTGAACAAGTATTTTTTCCGCCTATTTCATTCCGAATGAGGTAAGTTACAGCGTACAACCTGACACTGCTTTTCTGACAACTTAATATTTACAAACAAGATTAGTGCCTCGGAGCCGCTTGATGCGTTGACTTCCCACGTGCCACTTGATTTATGACCACTGTCCGTTTGGGACAGGGTTTGATCAACGTGGCATAGTGCGGTCAGCAAATCAAGTGGCTCTTTTTCGCTCATTCGACTCCAGAAAGGAATCGAATGAGCGTTTTTTATTGGCTGGCCTATGTGGCGAGGTATCCGTGACCTCCAATCTCAATGTTTCAAAAAATTTGAGATTGGAGATTATGAACATGAAAAAATGGCAGGAAACAAGAAATTACAGGCGTATCAAGGATCAGAATGGCATTATTATCAACATTATCACAGTTGACGGCGTGGATGTAGAAGTCAATGACGAGGTATTTCTGGCCTATTCCCAAGCAGACCGGAGAGAGCGGTACATCACAGAAGAAGTGGAGGCTGGCAAGCTCTTGTCTTTGGAGCAGCTGCTGGAGAGAGGGGTCCCGTTTGAGACGCTTGGTATTGAGCTGGAGGAGAGCGCAGAGGTGTCTGTGTTGGAGCAAGCTGACAGGGACCTTGCCGTAGAGCAGACAAAACGGCTTATGATCGCTCTTTCTGGATTGGAGCGAGACGAACAGGAACTCATCCAGGCTCTGTTCTTTGACGGCATGCCTGTCCGGGCGTATTCCAGGCAACTGGGAGTCCGGCTGAATACCGTCCAGTACCGCCGGGATAAGCTGCTAAAAAAACTTCGTGGAAAAATTTTTTCGTGAATTTGTTGGTCACTCTCTTTTTATTCGGGATGGGAAGTGAGGGGATAATAAGATTCCTCTCGCTGCTCTTTGAAAAATACCGCAGAGATGCGGTCATATCCGGCGACTGAATAACATCAGTGGACGAGCCCGAAAAAAGGGAAAAGCGATGCGACGGATGCGCCAAGACCACCTGTAGCGGTAAGGAATTGCAGTGAATTTTCTATCGCTATAAAAGACGGCCAAATAAGGTGCCCAGCGGTATCCATCCAGTCCAAAGCAGCCCTGGTAAGCTGCTTCGCGATGACCTCGTTCACCTACAATGGTACCCCTGCCCAGCCACAGCCCTGCTATGCAGGACCACGCAATGGGGGCAGCTCGGAGAGATCCTCGGAGGGGTGAGATGCCCGGAGTGTGCGCCAGCACAGTTCAGTTTGCCGCCCATGGCTCGGGAAGTAGTGTCGAATAGAGCCAGCAAACGATCAACAATAGAAAGCGGGGCCGCCCTCCGCAAAAAGGATAGCAGCATCTTTGCACCAACCTGCGCAGGAGCGGCCCCGCTCTTTCAAAACAGAGGAGAAACCGATTATAGATTTCAAGAGGATCCGTCCCATTCAGCGGGGCGATATCTATTACGCCGATCTCACGCCGGTTACCGGATCGGAGCAGGGGGGAGTTCGGCCAGTTCTGATCATTCAGAACAATGTGGGCAACCACCACAGTCCCACCGTCATCGCCGCCGCCATCACAGGATACGTCAAGGGCAAGCGTCAGCCCACCCATGTGGGGCTCAAGGGCGCAGCCTGCGGCCTGTTCCGGGACTCCACCGTCCTGCTGGAGCAGGTTCGGACCTTGGACAAGTCCCGTCTGGGCGAGTATATGGGCAGCGTGGGCGAGGATAAGATGCGGGAAGTGGACGCCGCGCTGAACATCAGCGTGGGCCTGAAAAGTACATAACGGGAGGAATCAGCTATGCCAGCGAAAAATGCCAATATCGACTATTGCGGCATTCGGAACCTGCTCCGCCTGCTGGCTGGGCAGGGCTTCACGGAGGCCGAGCTGAAAAAGATCGCCGCCAGGATCGCACAGGAGACAGGCGCGACCATTATTTTTTGTTGAGTTTCACCACGCAGTTTCAATAGCTATTGTCAAAGAGGTGTGGTATTGTGTGTTGCTAACAGGAGGAGGTGCAGACCATGGGCAGAAGACAGCAAACCGACGGAAACCTTGCGCTGGAACAAAAGAAAGTTATTGTCATAGAGGCCGCACAGAGACCGGAGGTACAGAAGCTCCGTGTTGCCGCCTACTGCCGGGTCAGCTCCGACTCCAGCGATCAGATGAACTCCTTTGCCGCCCAGCTGAACTACTACACCACGCTCATCAGCGGCAAGGAGAACTGGACAATGACCGATATCTACGCCGACGCGGGGATCTCCGGCACGTCGGCACAGAAGCGCCCGGACTTCCAGCGGCTCCTCTCAGACTGCCGCAGGGGACGGGTGGACAAGGTCCTGGTCAAGTCCATCTCCCGCTTCGCCCGTAACGCCGCCGACTGCCTGGAAACCATCCGGGAACTGAAGACCATCGGCGTGGGGGTATGCTTCGAGGAGCAGGGCATCGACACCTCTGAAATAACCGGCGAACTGCTCACCGCCATGTTCTCCGCTATTGCCCAGAAGGAGAGCGAGAGCATCTCCGGCAATATGCGCTGGAGTTATCAGGCACGTATGAAGAAAGGAACCTTCCTGCCTGCCGCCATGCCCTTCGGATACCGGATCGAGGACAGAAAAATCGTGGTTGATGAGGACCGGGCGGAGATTGTCCGGCAGATCTTTCACGACTACCTTGCGGGACAGAGCATGGATGAAATTGCCGCCCGGCTCAACCGGGAAAGTGTTGCGGTTCAAAGCGGTTTGGAAAACCGCAGATGGATACACAGCGCCATATCCTACATTCTCTCCAACGAGCGGTACATTGGTGACTCCCTCTGGCAGAAGACCTATGCCACGGATACCCTTCCGGCCCGTCAGGTCAGAAACCACGGAGAGCGTCAGCAATACTATGCGGAGGCCACCCATCCGCCCATCATTGAAAAGGAAATCTTCTTCGCCGCCCAGGAGCTGAAAAGCAGGCGGAGTGAGATCCGCCGCAGGGGCATCCCCGCAGACAGTCCGCTGCAACGGAGAATATCCTGCGGCATCTGCGGTACACGCTATACAAGAAAAGTCTGCCGCGGCAAGACATACTGGGTATGCAGAACCCATGACCGAAACAAGGATGACTGCCCCTCAGAGCGAATTCCAGAGGTGGAAGTCCACGCCGCATTCCTGCGGCTCTACCACAAGCTCCGGCTCCACGGGGAGCCGATCCTCAAGCAGATGCTTTCCGACCTCCAGACGCTCCGTGAACGACGGATGCTCTGGAGCCTGGAAATCATTGAGTTGAACAAGAGAATATCTGATATCAACGATCAGGATCGAATGCTGGCCGACATGAACCGATGCGGCCTCGTAGATCCTGATATTTTTATATCCAGAAGCAACGAATTGTCCCAGCAGCTCCGTGCCGTCAAGCAGGAAAAGGATCGCATCCTCGGTGCGGAGCATGACGATACTATCCCTCAAACAAGGGAGCTTATGGAACTGTTGGAGACACTCCCCGAGTTCCTTCCGGTCTTCGACGGAGAGGTCTTCGCTGATCTGGTGGACGGAATCACGGCAGATGCCAATCATACTATGCGATTCCGCCTGAAAAACGGACTGGAACTGACGGAAACCGTAGAGAGGAGTGTGCGCTGATGGCAAACCGGAAACTGCCCTTCGGTTATGAAATGCAGCAGGGCATTGTCTGTATCAAAACTGCGGAGGCTGCCATTGTCAAGGAGATCTATGCGGCATATATCAGGGGCATATCCTACCGCCAAATCACGGACAGCCTGAATGCCCAGGCCGTTCCGTATAACGAGCCGGGAAAGTCCTGGAACAAAAATATGGTAGCCCGAATCCTCAGCAACGAACTTTACACTGGGAATAAGACCTACCCGGCAATCCTGTCTGACGGGGAATACCGGCGTGCGGTCAGTGCAAAGCCCGCTGCTAGGGCTTCTTTCAACACAACGGCAAAAACAGTCCGGCAGCTCGCCCGGTGTGCTGCCTGCGGAAGCACATTGACACTCAGCGGCAATAAATATGGGTGGGCCAGATGGAACTGTCCCTCCTGCAAGGCTATATCCACAGATGCGGTCATGCCTGACACTGTAGATGTATTATCACATATCCTCACGGCAATGGTCAGAAATCCCGAACTGATTCAAGCTCCGCCTCAAGTGGAGCAACCAGTGCAAGGTATGCCTGAGCAATCTGAAAACGAATTCAATCTGGCAATTCAAGCTGAGGATTTCGACGAACCCACCGCCAGGGCAAAAGCGATCTCGCTGGCAGCCGCCCGGTTTGATACCTTCGGCTCTGAGGACTACGAAACCATGCGGATACAATACATATTGGCCAGGACGGAGCAGAACGGTGGATTAGACACCGCGCTGCTCCGTCAAATTACCTCCGCCATCCTGATCTTACCTACCGGAGAGGTCAGCCTGAAGTTGAAAAACGGACAAATCATAAAAAGGAGTGATCTCACATGACAAAAGCCAGCTCTACCTCGCAGCTCCGCGTTGCCGCCTACTGCCGGATCGTCGGCGGTGAGGAACAGAACACCGTCCTTGAATCGCAGAGGGTCTGCTACGCGAAGCAGATCGGCGCCAACCCTGACTGGATTATGGCGGGGATCTTCGCAGACATCGGGGACAGCCACTCCAAGCGCCCGGAGTTCCAGAAGATGCTTCGCAGATGCAGGCAAAAGAAGATCGACCTGATCCTCGTCAAATCGGTCTCCCGCTTCGCCCGGAATATGGCGGACTGCCTCAGCGTCGTGCGGGAACTGCGGGAACTGGGTGTCACGGTGATCTTCGAAAAGGAAAACATCAGCACGACAGCCCCCAACTTCGACGCGCTTACCTCCCTGATGGCTGAATTCGCCAGAGCGGAATGTGAGCATCTCACGAAAAATTCCGCCCATACGCGCTACATGGGTACGATCAGCCGCCCCACAAAAAAGACGTGGAAGAAGACGCTCCGGCTGCCTGGGCGTCTGGAGAAAACAATTACATTCAGAATGGAGTGATCGGATATGACAGGAACCACCCCCAGAGTCATCATCATACCACCTAAGCCGGAGCTGGCCCGCTCCAAGGCCGTTCAGCGCCAGCTGCGTGTTGCGGCCTACTGCCGGGTGTCCACAGACGATGAGGAGCAGCTCACCAGCTATGAGTCCCAGCAGACCTACTACACCGACAAAATCATGACCAATCCCCAGTGGACCATGGCGGGGATCTTCGCGGATGAGGGTATCTCCGGCACTTCGGCCCAGAAACGGCCTGAGTTCCAGCGGATGATCCGCAGATGCCGTCAGAAGAAGATCGACCTGGTGCTGGTCAAGTCCATCTCCCGCTTCGCCCGGAACACGGTGGACTGCCTCAACTACATCCGGGCCCTGCGCACCCTGGGTATTGCCGTGATCTTCGAGAAGGAGAACATCAACACATTGGAAACGGACAGCGAGATGCTCATCACCATGATGGGCGCCTTCGCCCAGGCGGAGAGCGAGTCCATGTCCGCCAATATTGTATGGGGCAAGCGGCAGGCCATGCGGGAGGGCAAGACAAACGTCCAATTCCAGCATCTGTACGGCTATGAGCTGGATGAGGACGGAAAACCCCGCATCGCCCCCGAACAGGCGGCGGTGGTGGAGCATATCTATGACAGCTTTCTCGCTGGCCGTAGTATCCGCATGATCAAAAAGGAACTGGAAGGCCAGGGAGTCCTTACCGCCAAGGGCGGGACGGTCTGGTCGGAGGCGGCGATCCGCAACATTTTGAAAAATGAAAAATACTGCGGCGATGTCCTGATGCAAAAGACCTTTACCCAGGACTGCATCAGCAAGAAGCAGCTCCGCAATATGGGCCAGCTCCCCATGTATCTGGTACAGGACAACCATGAGGGCATCATCACCCGTGACAGGTTCAACCAGGCAAAGGCGGAATTTTCCCGGAGAAACGCGGGACGGGCCCCCAGCCAGAAGCTGGCCCCCACAGGCCGCTCCTGCTACAGCGCCAAATACGCCCTCACGGAGCGGCTGGTGTGCGGCGAGTGCGGGACCCTCTACCGCAGATGCGTATGGGTCAAGAGGGGTCAGAAGTTCGCCGTGTGGCGCTGCGCCAGCCGGATCGACTACGGTACAAAATACTGCCACGACTCTCCCACGCTTCGGGAAGAAACCCTGCAAGCCGCTATTCTCGCCGCCATCAACACTGTCATGAGCCAGCAGGAGATGCTGATGGGGCAGATCGAGGATGCCATGCGCACGGAACTGATCCCCTTCCCTGGTTCTATGAGTATCTCGGATATCGACCAGAGGCTGGGTGAGTTGGACAAAGAATTTCAGGGGCTGTTCGCCGACTCCAAGGACGGCGGCTTCATGAAGCACGCTGAGGAGTTCAAGCGTATCTCCGCTGATATGGCTGCTCTGAAAACGCAGAGAGCTGACCTGCTGGAACAGCAGAACAGCGACTCCGCCGCCAGCCAGCGGATCGCCAGCGCAATGGAGATCCTGAGCGCCGGTTCCGCCGACATCCAATGGAATGAGAGTGCCATCCGCCAGCTGGTGGATACCGTGAAGGTGCTGTCCGCAAATCGAATCAGAATCTATCTCCAGGGCGGCATCGAGATCGAGCAGGAGCTGGTGGACTAAAGGAGGACACGCATGTCATACCGAAAAGTATATTTCCGCATCCAAACCCATGCCTACGGCTATGGCTCCGGCTGGTCAAGCGAGGCGGATGAGACGGCGTTTGACAACGAGTGCCGCAGTCTGTTCCAACAGCTGGGGTGGACGCTCCACCCAGGCTTCAACGGGTGCTGCGATACGGTGACCAAGGACCGGCAGGATCTCTACCTGCACCCCTTCAACTTCAGCGGTGTAATCGATGAGGCGAATATCCAGCCTCTGCAAGAGCAGCTGTCAAAAGGCAGGACCTTCCAATGCTACGCCGTCGACTGCTATGAGGAATATGCCGATCTGAGCGATGAGGAATACCGCGCCGCGCTGGAGGCCAAACGTGAGGAGATCACCGCCTTCATCCTGGAGCAGTGCAGAACCAAGCGAGCCAATCTCTACATCACCGATCCTGTCGCACTGCACTTCGCGGAACACTTTGCGATCCGCCGCCTCTGTGACAGGGACCAGCACAACGCAGTGGGGAATCGCTTCATGTCTGAGCTGATTGACCGGCTGCTCCAGGAGGGACGGCTTGTCTCTGCGGAAACGACCCATGGCGCAGGCATCCGCACCGCCACAGCAAGGGAATTGAAAGACTACCGCAGGCCTGTGGAGCAGGTTGCTGGACAGATCACCATGATGTAGGAGGTAAAACCATGGTCTATATTACCGGCGACACCCATGGCGGTTTCCAGCGGTTTAACACCGACAACTTTCCCCAGCAGAAGCGGATGAGCCGCGACGACTATGCGATCATTACCGGCGATTTCGGGGGCGTGTGGGACGATTCACCCAGGGAGGCATACTGGCTCGACTGGCTGGAGAAAAAGCCGTTTACCACCCTCTTTGTGGACGGGAACCACGAAAACTTCAATAGGCTCAATGAACTCCCTGTCCACCAGTGGCAGGGTGGAACAGTCCACTGCATCCGGCCCCATGTGTTACACCTGATGCGTGGGCAGGTCTTCGAGATCGACGGAATATCCTTCTTCACCATGGGCGGCGCTGCCTCCCACGACATCCAGGACGGCATCCTCGATCCGGCGTCCCCCGGCTTCGAGCAGGAATACTGGTTCAAGCGCCGGACACGGCAAATATTCCGGGTGAAGGGCGCCTCCTGGTGGCCCCAGGAGATGCCCTCTGAGGAGGAATACGAGGAGGCCGTCAGGAACCTGGAGAGGGTCAACTGGCGAGTGAACTGCATCCTGACCCACTGCGCCCCCACCAGCATCCAGCAGAAGCTGGATCAAAGCTACACCCCGGACCGGCTGACGGACTTCCTCCAGATGGTCAAGCGGCGGTGCCAATTCGATTGCTGGTTCCTGGGCCACTACCACCAAAACTGTGTGGTGGATGACCGCTTCATCATCCAGTGGGAACAGATGGTGGAGCTGCAATGGGAGTGACAACGACACGACCCGATACCGCTAAGGCGCAAGCCCTCGGGGGACCGAGGGCTTGCGCGTTGGCGATTTCAAACTCCAGAGAATAAAAAACAGGCGCACCCGCGCCGGAAAGGAGAAACCAGAATGAACGTCAGAAAACCTGTTGACTACAGCACCATGTTCGCGGCGCTGGATACGTTGATGACGGCAGACCTGCCCCAGATGGAACTGTACTGTGAGATTGGCCGGCTGGTCAGCGACAGGCCAGAGAAAGGTGCCGCTGTTGCAGCGGCGGAGTATCTGTGCGGCGCATACCCTGACACCTCCGGCTTCTCCCCCCGAAACCTGCGCCGGATGCGGGAGTTCTACCGCGCCTATGAGAGCGCACCAGAAGTACTGGGTGAGGCCATGACTATCGGCTGGACACAGAACGTGGTCATTCTGGAGGCGGAGCTGGCTCCCCAGGAGCGGGCATGGTACATCAAAGCGGCTGGGCAGTTCGGCTGGTCGAAGCTGGAGCTCCAGCAGAGAATTGCGGATCATGCTCATCTGGAAATCATCCTCGACTTTGCGGATGATGTGTGCTATACTGAAGAAAACACTGTCAGCATGGAGTGTACCGCCAATGACGAAAATCTTATTTGTGTGCCACGGCAACATCTGCCGCAGCCCGATGGCCGAGTTTGTTATGAAGGATCTGGTCAAAAAGGCGGGGCTGGAGAGCCAGTTCCACATCGAGTCCGCCGCCACCAGCACCGAGGAGATTGGCAATCCGGTCTATCCTCCCGCCCACCGCAAGCTGGCCGAGCATGGGATTGGCTCCGACGGCCACGCCGCCCGTCAGTTGAGGAACGAGGACTACGACCGCTTCGACCTCCTGATTGGGATGGACAAGGCCAATCTGCGGAATATGCACCGGATATGCGGCGGCGATTTTGATGGCAAGATACATCTGCTGATGGAATACGTTGGTTATCCCGAAGCCGAGGTAGCCGATCCGTGGTACACGGATGACTTCGAAGCCACCTGGCGGGATGTGCTGGCCGGATGCCAGGGGCTGTTAGGTGCCCTGCGTTCCAAGGAGAGCGAATGATGTTTGGGAGAAAGAAACGGCAAACCGCCATTCCCTATGACAAAACGGGGAAAGTGCCCGTCATCCGATCCAGCATCTGTACCGGAGAACAGGTTGCGGGTTTCAAAGACCCCGTCAGCGGTAAATTTCAGGAACTGATGCTGATTCGAAATGACAAGGATTTTCAAGAATTTCTGGAGCAGTATCAGGTAAGGGAATCCGACATTCAGCGGGAATGGTGACAGGAGGGCGTATGGGGAAAAAGAGAGATGAGGTCACGATCCGCTCCAGTGCCGCTGAGTATCTCACCTTTGTGGCCTCCACCGGAGATAGTGCAGAGAGCATTGAGATGCGGTATGAGGACGAGAATATCTGGTTGACCCAAAAGATGATGGCAGAACTGTATAATGTAGATGTTCGGACCATCAATTACCATATCGGCAAGGTGTTCGAGGACTCTGAATTAGAGGAAAGGGCAACTATCCGAAAATTTCGGATAGTTCAAGCCGAGGGTACCCGTCAGATCAGCCGTGAGGTAAGCCACTATAGTTTACAGATGATTATTGCGGTTGGCTTTAAAGTGAACAATGAGCGTGCTGTTCAATTCCGTAAATGGGCCAATACCATCGTCAAAGACTACACGATTAAGGGCTGGGCCATGGATGAGGAGCGGTTGAAGAATGGCGGCACTGTTCTGACAGAGAAATATTTCGAAGAACAGCTGGAAAAGATTAGGGAAATTCGGCTGTCCGAGCGGAAATTCTATCAAAAGATAACTGATATTTACGCCACAGCTCTTGACTACGACAGGACGGCGAAGACGACCAAAGAGTTTTTTGCCAAGGTCCAGAATAAGATGCACTTTGCTGTTCACGGACATACTGCTGCCGAGGTAATATACCACCGTGCCGATGCGGATAAGCCGCATATGGGGCTGACCTCCTGGAAGGAAGCGCCTCTGGGAAAAATCATGAAAAGCGATGTTTCCGTTGCGAAGAACTATCTGACAGAGGATGAACTGTACTCATTGGAACGCATTGTGTCGGCCTACCTTGACTTAGCGGAGGATCGGGCCAGGCGTCACATTCCCATGACAATGGCGGATTGGGCAAAACGGCTGGATATTTTCCTTATGGCGGATGACCGGGAGATTTTGACAAATGCCGGAACAATCACTGCCGAAATTGCCAAGGCCCACGCTGAAAGCGAATTCGAAAAGTATCGGATCATTCAGGACCGACTGTATGAAAGTGATTTTGACCGTTTTCTTGCCACGAAGCAGGAGACGGTCCCGAATGAGGATGGACTATCCAGTCAAGGGATGATGTTGCTTTAAAGTGCATATAGCTTGGTTGAATGGCCTACCCCACTGCGGCAGGGTTCGAAAGTGGGCACGCGCTCCAAAAAAGTTCAGTCTACAAGCGGTTTTATGCCGTTTGTAGGCTTTTCTTTTTGCTTTTTTGAGGGATGGTGATTGGAAATTTATGTGCCAGTTCTCTCCTAAAGCGGCGTAGTTCTCTCCTAAACCGCCTATGAAGCTGTGATTCGAACCCATTATGTAGCGGCGTATTGGCTTCGTGGCCTGCAATACGCCTGCGGGGTTATTTGATTGCCTGCAAAGCACCGCTCAATCCGTTTACCATTGCGTCAGCAGAGGACAGCTTGGAATTGTAGTCCAGATGTGCGTAGACGTTGGCGGTAGTCGAGAAGTCGCTGTGTCCCAGCCATTCTTGAATCTGCTTCATAGGAACACCGTTTGCAAGCAGAAGTGAGGCACAGCTATGGCGAAGGTCATGAAACCTAATGCGTCGCAGCCCATTCTTTTCAAGCAGTTTGGGGAAAGCGGATGTTAGGTAGTGGGGAGAGATCAGGTTACCCATTTCATCTACACAGATGTACTCCAGATATTGCTTGTTGTAGCATTTCCCGCATAGACGCTTACACTCCTTCTGGTAGTCCCTTGCCTCCAACAGCTTTTCCCGGAAGGCAGGAATAAGCGGCAATATCCGCAAGCTGGATTTTGTTTTGGTGGTATCTTGTGCTACCTGGATGTGCTTGCCATCAAGATTGCAGGATGTGACTGTGTGCTTGATGGTGATTGTATTGCTTTGAAAGTCGATTGCGCTCCACTTCAGCCCCAACACCTCGCTCCGGCGCAAGCCATAAAAGGCACCGAGGAATACTGGAATTTCAAGCAGAGTTCCCTTGGCAGCTTCAAAGAGTTTTGTTACCTCATCGCTGTCATAGAAACTTCCCATAAAAGGGTCCTTTTTGGGCCGTTCAACCTTATCTGCGGGATTGCTGTCCAGCAGGTCAATTTTTACAGCATACTTCAATGCCTTGTGGATATTAGCGTGGTAATGGATCACCGAGTTAGCCTTTACACGCTTGAGTTGTTCCATATAAAAGGCTTGAATGTCGGTAGGGCGAAGCTGCTTCAACATAATACCACGCTCCTTGAAGTATGGAGCGATGATGCCTTTGACCATGTTGGAGTACGAGGAATACGTTGTGATGGCGATTGTTGGCTTTACAATCTCAAGCCACTGGAGCATAAAGTCGGAGAACAGTACATCGTCCTGGATTGGCTTGCATTCCGGCTCAAATTCCCGCCGTGCTTCCATCAACAGCTTTTCCGCTTTCTTCTTGTTGCCCTTTACGGGCAGGCTTGTGGGTATCCACTTTGTCTTTCTTTTCCCAGATATATCCGAGTAACTCAAGACGATATAAAAATAGCCTTTCTTCTCTTGCAGATGTCCTGCTACCATATAAATTTGACCTCCTTTGTGTAGCGCCGTTTGACTTCTGCTGTTGACCATCTATATTGTACTGATGCAAAACAGTTAAGTCCAATGTGCAAAATCAGGGGCGGGATGCTATTTTCACATCCAACCGCAAATAGGCCAGCAAATGAGCTTTTGGGATTCGGTAAGACCGGCCCACTTTAAGATGTTCGATTTTGTTTTCTCGGAGCAGACGATACCCTGTCTTTGTGCTGATACCCAAGGCTTGACTTATTTCCTCAACTGTCAGAATGTCAGGGTATTCCCTTAATACCCGATCATATACCTCTCCAAAACTCATATCTTCCTCCACCCTATTAGGGGCAGCACCTCATAACATTCTCCTGTCCGCTCTTTGCAATAGGCACAGACCTCCTTTTCAGCCTGTCCCAGCGCTGCTTCTCGCAAAACAAAAGCGCCTGTGCCGCGAAAAGCGTCAGCACAAGCGCCGCATAAGCAGAGCGTCAGTTTCGGGGGGACAGGTTCGATCAGGCCGATGCTGACCGCCAGGGCGTGGTTGATGCCTTGGATATGTTTCTTGTCCAGTCTACCGATGTAGCTGGACAATCGCTGCTTGTCCACAGTGCGAATTTGCTCCAGCAAAACAAGGGACGGCTGGGCCAGCCCGTTCCCGGCGTCCAGGTAGTAGTGGGTGGGCAGCTTGGCTTTGATGTTGGCCTTGCTGGTGACGGCGGCGATAATGACGGTGGGGCTGTGCTTATTGCCTATGTTGTTCTGGATGATAACGACGGGCCGGGTGCCCTTTTGCTCCGAGCCGATACCGTGGCCCAGGTCGGCGTAGTACAGGTCGCCGCGTAAATATGTCCTGCTCATGGTGTTTGACCTCCCCATAAAAATTAGACGGCCTGCGCCGCCTATGTAGGGACCGGACAGCATGACATATCAAGGCTGGCGGAGCATAAACACTCCCGTTTCCATAAACCCGTCCTGCTGTCCGGCCTATATGAAAGCAAGCCTATTTGTCCGCGACACCCCGGCCCGCTGTGGGAAGTCATCAAACGGCTGGCGGCACCAGCTCCACGGGAATTTCACCCCCGGCAGGTTCTCTGTCGGCTGTTCTCATTGTCTGCGACGGCTTCACGCTGGAAAACGCTATCACGCTCGGACTGTGACTGAACAGGAGTATCATTGTCCCTATTGCCGGTCATGGCCGTACCGGGAGCCGCCCGGTATTTCATGGCCGCTGGTTCTCGCTCCATGCCGGACGGCAGACCGTGGACGAATTGATGATGTGGCATCCCGCTGTCTTGTCCGGCACATCCTGGCGCGGCGGCAAAAGTAGCTCGCGGCAATAGGAATGTGCTTGATGAATGGGTATGAAGTTTTCAAAGGTCAGACCCATTCGCCGCACATAACGAGGAACAGGTGAAAGGCTTTCCATCGCCCTCCACCTGTTTCCTCACTCAAACGCGAAAATTCACCCCCCTATAAGAAATTTTTTCAGATTTTTTTCTGCGGTCTTTATTGACTTGGCAATCACCTGAAATTTACATCCTTCCATAGCCGCAATCTGCTCGTATGTAAACTCCCCAAAGTAGTACAGCACCAGGCGGCGGCGCTGTTTTTCAGGCAGTTTAGCGATTGCTTGATGTAGCTTGTCCACTTCCATTCGCTGAGAAACGGTTTCTTCCACGCTTTCCTGGGGCTTTGCGGCCCGCCTGTTCAGCGTCGCCTCCGTCACCTCGGATTGCTCGTAGTGCCTGTCCACTTCATTGAAAAAAGAAAGATCGTCCAGCTCAAACTCATTGAACGTATCGAACAGGGTCTTGTCGATCTCCATCCAGCGTTTTACCTTGCTGCCGTCTGTAAACGCCAAAAAGTAATGCGGATGGGCGGTATTGATACCAGCAGTGTATATCTCATAGGGGTTTTCTTCATCCCTCCGGCGTTTGGGCCGGGGATCAAGGTTTTTTGGATGGCTGTCTGCCATTTTCCTTTACCTCCAGTCTGAATTTTTGAAAATTCAGACTGGAGGGCGGGCCGCGACAACCTACACCAAAGGCGGGCTTTTCATGCCTATCGACTGAAAATGACAAAAAACGCCCGGCAGGTCGTAAACCTACCGGGCGGGGGGAAGAATAAAATTTAGCTGTGGCGACATTGTATAGTTCATCTTCATGGCCGGAATATCCCTTGGCGGGGGACAGGCTTTTTTTGATGGATCACTCTTTGCCAAAATTGGTCGAAACTCTTTCGGCCTCATGGCGGCTACCTCCTTGAGCCGCCAATTTTTCCAGTGTGCTATTTTTAGTTCATAAAAACAGCGGCTTTGAATAAGTGAACCGCCCCCTGTCAAGTAGACAGATGAAAAAAAGAAAATTAGGCCACGAGGGTCTGGTTCCTGAAAGCAAGAG
>NZ_QWKG01000075.1 GCF_009911595.1 Colidextribacter sp. OB.20 | reverse complement strand
CTTTTTTCCCTCCTCTCCGCCACAAAACTACATTTTTTCCTCGGCGTTTTCTTTCATTTTATCATTGGCGCTGACAGCCGACCTGATCGCGGACTATGACGCTGAGTCTCAAAAGGCGTTTGTTGAAATATGCTCCATTGAAGGTTATCAGGTCAACAAGGCCACTGTAAAACATATAGTCAGCAAATGCCCACCGCCCACTGCTGACCGTCAGGCTGTTTTTGTTGCTTGGCATAAAGCCCGAAGTGCAGCAGAAAAACGGTTGATGGCCCCGCCCAGGAGGATATCCTTTGACCGGAAGCGGTTTGCCCCCTACTTGGATAAGTTCAGCAGTGACCGGGAAATTGAAAAGCTGTTCCTGGAGTTTCTGCAAGAAAGGGCCAAGGTTTCATAGACTAAATCAGGGCAGCCTCATTATATGGGGCCGCCCTGATTTCATAAGGCTATTTCTGGTTGAGAATATCCATAACCTGTTCCATGGATATTTTGAAACGCTCGGCAATTACTGTGGGATCAAGGATGTCCTTTAATGCAATAATTGTATCTTTGAATCCTTTTTCCATGCCTTTTTCTATGCCCTCTGCGCGGCCATCTTCCAATCCGTCCATATAACCTACTCTGCGTTCATCCATCATTTTCTGCGCATACGTCATATATGACACCTCCAATGCCTTATCACTGCGCACCTCTTGTATCCGTTCCCGGGCCATCTGCCCCAGGGGCGTCTCATAGGGCTGCTCCAAATCGTTCGTGCGAACCAAGTCTAAAAACTCTAAAATCGGTTTGCCGGCGTTGGCTTCCGTGTACCGGCTGTTGAGGAAATACACATGGGAACCATCCTCATAGGGGACATTGGTATCCTTCAAGAAAGCTATCCGCTCGCCCACCGCCTTGCCAATGTGGAAGTAATCGAAGTCGCAGACGAATATGATGTAGCTTTCGGAGAGACTAGCAAAGTCCGCACCCTTGGGCAGCTCATTGCGGTCGATACCGCTCTGGTAAAACCTGACCCTGCGTGGCAGATCGTCCTTCCGGTCCGCCTGTATCTCCACATTAAAAACAGTGCCCTTGTCATCTTTCAAATATACGTCCAAACGGATGCCATGGTACTCATAGCTGTCGCTCATTTCTTTTTGGCGGTCGAGAAATTCGATTCGCTGAATCTCAATACCCAACAGCGCCTCCAGAAACAGCCTGCATATCTCCTCGGAGCGCATGACCTGCCCAAACATAAAGTCAGATTTCAATGAAAGTTCGCTGAGTGGGGTAATGGTATATTGCTTCGGCATGGGGCAACGCTCCTTTTCACTGTTTCCTGCTATAGTATAGCACAGAAAGCCCCTTCGGTCAATTTGCGGGCCGGTTTTGCAATAGAAAATTTTCAATTTCAGCTTGATGCCTGTGGGCGTCAGGCTATTTTCATACCTGGAAGGGGGGGATAACACATGAACAACTATCAACGGCCCCACAGCCCTTTTGAGGACTCCGCCGCCCAACGGCTGCGGCGCATGGGCCTGACAACTGAGGACGGCTCCCCGGAGCGAGACGCTATGTCTGTTTTCGCTGCTATCTTTGCCGGCCAGTTCTTCGACGATCTGTGCGACTATTACCAGGATCACGAGAATGTCCAGGAGGTTATCGCGCAAATCTTCCACACAGCGGAGCAGGCAGACCCAAAGCAGAAATTTCTCCTGATCTGCCTGCAATATGACAGCATTTACCGCTCCCTGCCTGACCCGGTGTGGTGGATCAGCGGCAGCCCGGCCTTTGCTGAACTGTTCGCCGAGGACTTTCTGGCCCACCTAAAGCGGCTGGCAGAAAATACATAAGGAAAGGTTGAGAACATGGATCGTATCAAAATCTACAAGCCCCCGGATGGCCCTGCCCAGACTGCGGAGTTCATTGAGGGGCTGGAGCCTAAGCTGCGGGACAAGGTGATCCGGCAGATACTTTATCTCTCCCGGATGTCACCCGCAGAATTGAGAGAGCCCCACTACAAGCACTTCTCCATTGAGAAGTACCAAAGTCTCTACGAGCTCCGGGAGAGAGGACGGGTGGTAGTACGAATCATCTTCACCCCCTGCCCCAACGGAGACTATCTGCTGCTCCACGCCTTCGTGAAACGCCAAAAACGAGACACGGAAAAGGCATTGGAGCACTCACTCAGACTGCTGGCGTCGCTCTGGGACCACCCGGAGTACGCAGTAGAATATATCGTCAAGGAGGAAAACCGCAAATGAAAACCATTGTACCCATCACCCTGGCGGCCGCGCTGGCGTTGTCCAGTGCGGTATTTTTCTGGAAAAGGAGGGCCCGGAGATGAAAAGACTGCTCACCTGTTTGCTGCTGGCGGCGGCTCTGGTAACCAACGCCTGCGCCCTGGAGGTGCCCACCGATACCACCATCCAGAACCTCAACGGGAGCCAGCAGCTCATCAAGACCTACACCCTGCCCCCTGGCGCAGACCCCCAGCAACTCATCGAGGAACCCTTCGAGCAGGAGGGCTACCGCTACACCTTCGCGGACATCGTGAAGGAGGAGAACCAGGTCTCGGACCGCAAGTACCACACCGAGACGGTGACCCTGGAGACCGGCACCAAGGACCTGGGCAAGATTCTGGAACAGCTGGCTACTACGCTGGACTACGATGACGGCACCTACTCCGGCGTCCTGACCCTGGATCACACCGCCATTCGCACCGAGGCCTCTGGCTATACCGGCCAGGCCAAGAACGTCACCGCCACCAAGACCATCGGGCCGCTGGATCGCAACGACATGTCCTATGTCCCGGCCACCACCGTCAAGGACGGCGTGACGCTGAACCTGTCCAACGTGGATTGGCAGATCATCGGCACCGATCTGGTGGGGGACGCCCTAGCCCCGGCCTCTTATCAGGCCGTAGCCACCTACTCCGGCAAGAGCTACCACAAAGTCGCCACTGGGTACATCACCTCCGCCGACTATGTGGGCGAGGTCACCCGGAACGATGTGGAGAGCGTTACCTATAAGGTGACCTACCTGGGGGCCGAGGCTGACAGCGCTGGCCTGATTATTGACCGGGCCTCCGGTCTGACGGCCGGCCTGCCTGGAAAGGTCCTGCCCTATGCCCTAGGTGTTCTGGGGGCTGGGACAATCGCTACCATGGGGGTGCTGTTGTTCCGCTCCAGCCGGGCACTGCGGCAGCTCCAGGAGGAACCGGAGGACGAATCTGAAGAGGAGGAGACGAAATGAAAACCTGGAAAACTTTGAGCAAAGCAATCCTGCCCATCCTGGCTATGCTGGTCTTGGCTCCCTCCGCCCATGCGGCGGCGGACTACTCTTTTGAGACCACCGCTCCCCAGGACTACTATAAGAGCACCAGCTATGAGGACATTTACGGCAGCCAGTACAACTACGGCGGCAAAAATGTAGTGGACTACCAGATCCCCGAGCTGGAGTACGGCGTCCAGAGCACCACCATGACCGGCGTGATGGAGCGTACCACCCTCCCGGGGCTCCAGCAGTCCGTGGCAACGGGCGGGAGCGGCTACAGCGTGGCCGGCGGCGGACCTATTACCGAGCTGGTAGAAGCCGGTAAGCCGGGCTCCGCCGTTACCCCCACACCCACCATCCCCACCTCACCCACCTACCAGCCGCCCTCCTACACCAGCGCGGAGGGTATGGCCTACAAGGACGGTCATATTGGCACCATCAAGATTCCCTCGCTGAAAATCGACATGAAGCTGTGGGAGGGCGAGACCAACGCCAGCATGAGGAAGGGCCTGGGGCATTACAGTTCCACCTCCGCCTGGGATGGCAACGTAGGGGCGTGCGGCCACAACCGGGGGACCAAGTACGCCATCGGCACAATCAAAAATCTGAAGCAGGGCGACACCATCACCTACACTACCATGTACGGCACCCGGACCTATGCGGTCACCCTGGTAAAGACCATCTCCAACACCGACTGGAGCTACCTTCAGGCCACCTCCGACAACCGGCTCACCCTCACCACTTGCCTGGCCGACCACCCCGAGAGCCGTGTGGTGGTCCAGGCCGTGGAAGTCCGTTCATAAAAGGTTTACAAATAACCTTTTGCGGCGAAACCCCGTGAAAAGCGGAGGTGAAACGGCCGAAATTCAACAAATACGGCAAGGTTCAAAATATCGGCAAAGGGATTTAAAATAATCCTTTGACATGGTCCGGATTCCGTACTATGCTCAAATCAGAAGGAAGAAACAAGTTGATTTTGGGTGCTGAAAGGAGTGCAAAATATGAAACGGATCTTGACCTTGCTGCTGTGTGCCGCACTGACACTCTCGCTGGTTGTCCCCAGCCTGGCTGCTCAGTCAGAGCAGGAAACGGCGGCGGCCTGGCTGAAGGAAAACGGTATCCTGACCGGCGACCAGAACGGCAATCTGAATCTTGACTCCAGTTTGACCCGGGCGGAGCTGGCCGTGATCCTGACCCGGCTCTCCGATGATACCGGGGATATGGGCCGGAACGCAGCCTACTACCGCACCATCTGTCCCTTCACCGATGTTCCGGAGTGGGCGATGCCCTACGCAGGCTACTGCGCCGAAAAGAAGCTAATGGCTGGGTACGGCAACAAACAATTCGGCCCCAACGACCCAGTGACCCCGGCAGCAGCCTGCACTGTTATGCTCCGGTATCTGGACTGCCCGGCCAACCAGTGGAGCTATGCCACCGCCTGCGACAAGGCGACCGAGCTAGGCTTGCTCCCGGTCGAGGCAGCCGCTGGCCCATCCATCACCCGGGGCAACATCGCCATCCTGATCTACCGGGCGCTGAATGGTGTCAATCCTGGAAACGGGGCAGACACAACGGTTTCGGGTGTTGGGGACGGATACCTGACCAACGGCAAGCCCATTACCGAGAACAATGTGCTGGAGTTGCTTCACCAAATTGAAAAAGATTGGCCGACTGGCACTGTTTGGGGCACCCACAACACCCCCGGGACACACAAAAATGAGATCCCCAGCACAGTCAGCGGACGGATCATGCGCAGTTACGGCGAAAGCAATGTATACGGTTGTGGCGCATATGCCAGCATGGTAAGTTCTCTTATTTTCGGCGATGCTGCAAATTCTGGACGTAAACTGGATGACATTAGTGAACTGCGGCCTGGAGATATTGTTTTCTTGGTCAGCCCAGAAGGAAAAGTAGGGCATGTGGCTGTGGCACTTGAATCCCCAAATCAAGAAGGTCGTTTCCACCGCACTGATGGGAACCATGGCGAAACAGTTCAATGGCCTGATGCAGAGAGCTTACGAAGTTATAGCTTGTCTGGATTTTCTGGATACAGCCCACGCCATTTGGAGGTCTGGACACGCTACCCTGAGAGTGTACCTTATACCGGGAATAGCATTGAGGTCTGGCCTATAGATTCAAAGAAATAAGGAGAACAGATGCACATAAAACCACCGATTCCCCGTATGAACAGCCCTAATTATAAGTAAAGAACCACATCCACAAGGACTGCACAATTCTGTGCGGTCCTTTTTCACACCAAAAATCCATTATAAGGAGGAATTTTCAATGCTGAAAAGTATGAAAGCACACTGGAAACGGGCAGTTACCGGTCTACTGGCCGTGGTCATGTCAATCGGTATGCTCCCGGTCTCTGCCTTTGCCGCCGACACAGGCGGCACCACCCCTTACGCCCCCACGGGAAATTTCGAGCTGAACGTGGCCGGCACCACCGCCTGGAACGGCGGCAATGGGGCCCTCACCGTCTACAAGACTGAGAGCGGCAGCACCCAGGTTGCCACCATTCCCGTTGCTGTAGCCTTTGCCCTTCTGGAGGACAAGGGCGGCAACCGACTAAAGATTGGCTACCAGGACGACGGCTGGACAGGTGCCAGCTTGGACGGCATCGGCTGGGTAGACAAGGACAGCGTCCTGGTCAATCTGCCCGACCTTTTCCCCAGCATCGCATACGAGTCGGACGGCGGTAAGCTATTTAATTCCCGCTTGACCCGGTTTGAGTATGTTATCCCCGGCTCCTATGCCCTGGCCGAACAGCTGGCACAGCTCCAGCAGGAGGCTATGGCCAGCGGTGACACGCTGGTGGTCCGGCAGAGTGACCAGGCTGTGATCGTCAGTCAGGCCAAGGGCGACCCCGCCCAGCTCCATAGCTACACTCTGGATGGAGTGACCTACCAGAAGTATGACGCCTGGACGGAGTATAAGACGGCAGATGACAGCCTGAGCGATTTCAGCTATGATTTGCCCTATACTATCGACCGGGCCTACAGCGCCGATCCCAGTGTGACCCTGACCATGTTCTATCCCCAAACGGTCAAGCGCGCCCCCTCTAAGGTAAGCGCCAGCAATCCCACTGGAGGCGTGGGTGCCTACAACCCCGGCAGCCCCGGAGGCAAGAAGCCTACCACCTCCGATGTGACCTGGTCCACCGACCCCGAGCGGACGTTCCTGCGCTTCACTCTAATCGAGTTTCCCCAGGGCGTTGTCACCGACCTCAACAACGGCGATTATGCTACCTGGCATGTGGTCGGCACTCCCCTCAATGTAGTCTGGAGCAAGGGCAGCGATGGCAAAACATGGTCCGCCGATAAATGCCGCAGCGATATTACTTGGTACAACTCCCAGGCAGTCCGGTACAACAGCATGGGAGCCAACGCCGCTCAGCTTATGGCGGGATCGTCTGTAGCACATGGCGTTTACTCCTATGACGCCACTCAGGGACACAACAAGCGCTGGGTGACTACCGCAGATGAGTTCCAGGCGGCAACCGGTATTACGGATCAGCAGAAGGAGCAGATGTTCCACTGTAACTCCAAATCCTGGTCTACCGGCTGGAAGGACAACGATTATACCTCTATGTGGGGCACTGATGCGGAATCTGTTACTCCCGGAAACCTTTATAAAGTGAATAAGGCCAACGACGCTTTTCTCTATCTGCTAAACCGCCTGAGTGAGCGGGACGATGGCGCAGGCGGCGACATCGCCGGGTGGAGCAAGGACGAAGCCATGGAACGCTGGTCTGAGTATGTCCACGACGCGGACGGCAACCTGCGTACCAAGTACCGGATCATTGTAGAAACCGGCGCTATCATCCGTGACCCGGATGGCGGCCGCCGGGCGTTTACCCTCCGGGACATGATGGCCTACTCCATCTATAACAACGAGGGCAGCGGCCAGTACACATTGATCCACGATCAATCGTCCACAATGGTCAATATGGCACAGTGGATGCGGCAGGCCAAAGATAACCAGTTTTTAGAGTACCCGCTCAAAGAGGACGGCACTCCCACCGGCGAGGAGCTGCACTCCACCAACGGCTTCACCGAGGCGGACAGCTTTGTAGATACTATCAAGTATGCCCGGCCCCTCCGGGATACCATCTTCAATGAGCGGCGTTCCTTCGGCCTCCACATATTTTCTCCCTTTAACTTTGAACGAGGAGATCAAGTTGTCCCTTATTTGGAAGTGACAAAAAGGGCAGGAGCAGAGATTCCAGAAGGAGAAGAATGGAGTTTTACTGTAATCTATACGTCTGGTGCTCCCACCAACTATACAGCTACTAAATCTGTGACTGAGACTGCAAATGGGTTGAAGTTTTCACTGAAAGCTGACGAAACAATCCATATTGATTTTGTAGCCGATTCATCTTTCCGCTTCGAGGTTACAGAGGATGATCCCTCTCAGCTAACCAGTATCACCGGCACTGGCGGCACTGCTGACATGGCGGCCAAGAAATTTACCAGCAGCGGCGGAGCCTCCAAGGTGACCTTTACCAACGGCACAACTACCGAAAAGAAGCCGGTCTATCTGAAGCTGAAGAAAATCGCGGCTGAGGATAAGCGGCCTCTCTCCGGCGCTGTGTTCAGCGTCTATGCGGACACCTCTTGCAGTGGCACAGTCCTAGCTACCATGACCACTGGCTCTGACGGTACTGCCAGCACCTCCGTTCCCAATATCGTGGAGGATGGCGGTTCTGTTACGCTGTATGTCAAGGAGACAAAAGCCCCCGCTGGCTGTACCCCGCTGGTCTCTCCCTTTATCGTAACCTGCAAGGCTCCGGAAAACTCCACCCAGGCCGGAGCGGTCCAGGTGGGACCTGCGGCGGGCATTGAAAATGGCGGTATTCCCACTCCCGGCAAGGCAATCCTCTACAAGCGGGACGCCAATACAAACGCTGGTGTCGGGCCTACCACCTTCAAATTCAGTTCCGTGGTAAATGGAGTCTATGAGTTTGACACCGATTCCTCCGGTACTCTGGAGAGCGTCCAGCGGTGGGACCCCACCGAGGCGGCGGGCAAATACATCAAGCCCGGCGAGTACGCTGTGACGGAAATCGTACCGCCTCCCAATTACGAACCCACCACCGAAGTCCAGCAGATCAAGCTGGAACTGGATGCGGACGGCAATCCCATCCCCGCCGGGCCCCTAGTATTCAAGAACTTGGCGAAGGTCGGATTGAAGATCGTGAAATATGACCGGCAAAGCCACCGGCCCATGGCGAATGTCACCTTTGAAATCTTCCGGGACGGTGTTTCTCTGGGGCATTACGAAACCAACCAGAGCGGTGAGATTCTGCTGACCGGCATTGAGCCTGGCACCTATCGGGCAGTCGAGGTGGATACTGGGGACAGCAGTCACATCAAGGACACCGCCCCCCAGGAGATTGAGTTGACCGCCGGCTGTGGGACAAAAGAGCTGTTTTTCTTCAACGATACCAAGCCCGGCCTGAAGCTGGTAAAGGTGGACAGCGCCGACCCGTCCAAAACCATTTCCGGCGCTAAATTCCGTATCCGGGCCGTGGACGGCAGCTTTGGCCCGCAGGAATTTGTAACCAACGGCAGCGGGGAGATCGACCTTTCCAATCTTCCCGAAGGTTCCTATGAGGTCACTGAGATAGAGTGCGCCGGGTATGTTATTGACAATGCCCAGCGCATTATTCATCTGAGGGCAAACGACCGGGCTGAATTTGTCTTTACCAACACCAAGAAGCCCAGTTTCCGCCTGGTGAAAACCAGCGCGGATGGCACTCCTCTGGATGGCGTGACATTCCGTATTGCCCCCATTGGGGACGCCAGTCACTCCATCGACCGCACCACTCAGAATGGCGGCGAAATCTTCGTGGAGGATTTGGAGCCTGGGATTTACTCGGTGCAGGAAACCGCCACCTTGCCCAATCACATTCTGGACACCACGGAGTACCATGTGGAGCTGTCTCCAGGTAAAGTCTCTGAGCTGCGTCTGAGCAATGACAAAAAGCCCGGTTTCCGCTTGATTAAGACCAGCGCAGACGGAACGCCTCTGGATGGCGTTACCTTCCGCATTTCCAAAATCGAGGACGGCAGCCGGTATATTGACCGCACCACGAAAAACGGCGGTGAGATCTTTGTAGAGGATTTGGAGCCGGGTATGTACTCCGTGGTGGAAACTGCCACCTTGCCCGACCATATTCTGGACAAGACCGAGTACCATGTAGAGCTGTTCCCCAACAAGACCTCCGAGCTGCGGGTGAAGAACGACAAGCGGCCCAACCTTATTATCTGGAAACGGGACGCGGACACCGGCGAGGTCGTCCCCAACACTGTTTTCCTGGTAAAGTCCGCAGATGGCCACAGCGTCAACGAGGTCAAGACCGGCCCGGACGGCAAGGGCACTCTGGAGAATCTGCTCCCCGGCGTGTACGAAATTTCTGAGAAATCTGTCCCGGAGCCCTACCTCCAGGATGCGGCCAACCAGCTTGTGACCCTCTATCCCAACAAGGACCGGGCGGTTCTCTTTGAGAACCACAAGCGGCCCACCATTGAGATCATCAAGGAAAATTCCATCACCCATGAGCGGCAGGCCAACGTGCCTTTCCAGGTCTGGTACGCCTCTAACAACACCAGCACCGGCGAATACAACGACCTGGGCATGTTCTACACCAACGCAGAGGGCCGCATTGTCCTCACCGAACCGGACATCTTCCTCCGGGATGGCTGGTTCCGGGTGAAGGAGCTGGAACCGCCCCACGGCTTTGCTCTGGCCGACCCCGACACCCAGGAGGCGTTCATCCCCTCCGGGACAAGCCACACCTTCCTGTTCCAGAACCGGCCCCTGTCGGCCATTTGCGTTTGGAAGTATGACAGTGTCAGCCCCAACATGGCCATTGAGGGGGCGGTATTCCAAATTCGCTACCTCTCCGGAAATACCTCCGGGACGGGCGGCACCGTGATTGGAACCTACCGCACCGGGCAGAACGGCTCCTTTACAGCCACTGGCCTCCCCGCCGGCACCTATATCATTGAGGAGCTGTCTAGCGATGGCGACCATGTGATCGACACCCCGCCCCAGACCGTGTACCTCTCCGGCAACGATCAGGAGGTTATTCAGGTCCATTTCGGAAACAGCCCCAAGGGCTCCCTCCTGGTGAAAAAGGTGGATTCCGTCACAAAACAGCCTCTTTCTGACGTTGAATTTTTAGTTACCGACAGCAAGGGCAACGTCGTTGGCGACGCCAACGGCACGTTCGTGACGGACAGCACCGGCAGCTTCACCGTCAGCGGTATCGACCCCAGCACGACGCTGATCGTGAAGGAGGTTCGGGCCAGGGACGGCTACATTCTGGACGATGTACCGCAGACGGTCACCATCAATGCAGGCCAGACCGTCACCCTGGAGTTTCGCAACCAGCCCATGGGCTCCCTGCTCATCCGAAAGGTATGCAGTGTCAACCCCAGCATCACGCTGGCGAACGCAGAGTTTAAGGTGGCCTACTCGGACGGCAGCCTCATTGGGGATTCCAACGGCGTTTACCGTTCGGACGAAAACGGGGAAGTGCGCATCGAGGGCCTGACCCCTGGCCGGAGCGTGGTCATTACCGAGACAAAAACCCCCGCCGGCTTCCTGATTGATACCCAGTCCCAGACTGTGGTGATCCAGGCGGGCAAGACAGTCAGTGTGACCATGAAAAATCAGCCCAAGGGCCAGCTCATTGTCCAGAAGCGGGATTCTGCCACGAACAAGCCGCTGCCCGGCGCACAGTTCCGTATTACCACGGCCGCTGGCTGTGAAGTGGGCCTGGACGGCGTGATCGGCACCGCTACTCTGACTTCCAACGGCATTTTTACTACCGATTCCCAAGGTGAAATCCGGATCAGCAATCTCGCTCCGGGAGCCTATGTACTGTCTGAAATCAAAGCCCCGGACGGTTACGTCATGGACAACCCCAGCACCAATGTAGTGATTGGCCCCAACGGCGATACACAAACGGTCATCATAACCAACACCCCAAAGGCCACATTGACCATCACGAAACGGGACGCTGTGACCCGCAAGCCTTTGGCAAACGCTGAATTTATTGTCCGGGACAGCGAGGGCCACGCTGTCGGCCCCACCAACGGTATCTACAAAACCGGAACGGACGGCACAGTAATTGTCTCCGGACTGGAGCCTGGCAGTACCATCGTGGTGTCTGAAACCAGAGCACCTACAGGTTACATCCTCGATGAGACACCCAAGAGCATTGTGGTGAAGTCTGGCATTTCCAACAGCCTGATTTTTGACAACCAACCGGGCACCACTCTGATCATCAGGAAGTTCATCGAGGGCACTGAGAACGAGCCCTTGAGCGGGGTGTGCTTCAAGGTAGTGGACGGCTCCGGGGCCGCTGTAGGTCCGGACGATGGGGGCTACTATACAAATAAGGCCGGTGAGATTGTTCTGGAGGGTATCGAACCGGGAACAACCGTCATCGCCCGTGAAATCAAGACTGTGGAGGGCTATGTTCTGGATGGCACGCCCCAGGACATTCTTATCAAGGGCGGCGAGGTACAGCAGCTGACGTTTTGGAACAAGCGGGCCGGTACGCTGGTGATTCAAAAGAAAGACAGCGTAACCGGCAATTTTATTCCCGGCGCACAATTCCAAGTGACGTATGCCAACGGTGGGTACGTTGATAACGACAACGGCCATTTGAGCAGCAACGGCCTCTATACCACCGATGACAAAGGTGAAATTCGGATTTCCGGCGTGACGGGCACTATCGTTGCCAAAGAGGTCAAACCAGCCCCCGGCTATGTGATTGACCAGAGCACCCAGACGCAGACGGTCACGGTCAACCCCATGGACACACAAACTTTAACTTTCCTCAACGAGCCTCTGTGCTCCCTCACGATCACGAAAAAAGATTCCGTGACCGGCAAACCGGTTCCCGGCACCGAGTTTACCGTGAAAGACGGCAATGGCAGCGTCCTGGGCCGCTACACCACCGGCAAGGATGGGACTGTGACAGTCACCGGCCTCGTGCCTGGCAGTACAATCGTGGTTGTGGAAACCAAAGTCCCCAGCGGTTACGTTCTCAACAGCACACCCCAGACCATTATTGTGAAAAATGGTTCCAATTCCGTGAGCAGCGGCGGAACCACTGGCGGTACGGCCAATCCAGGCGGAAACACCAGCACTGGCGGCGGAACCAACGGCGGCAATGATCTCACGTTTGAGAACGACCCCAAGACCCGGTTGATTATTGAGAAGTATATCACCGGAACCACTACTCCGTTGAAGGGCGTGACATTCCTGGTCACTGAGTCCAATGGCAAGGTGCTGGGGGCTAACAACGGCGAGTACACCACCGATGAGAATGGCCGCATTGTAATCGAGGGCCTGGAGCCCGGAGTGACCATCATTGCCAAGGAAATCCGGGGCCTGGACGGTTATGTTCTCGACACCAGCCCCAAAACCATCCAGATCAAGGTGGGTGACGCTCAGACCTTGAAGTTTTACAACACTCCTGTGGGCGGCTTGGAGCTGATCAAGGTGTCCGAAGTGGACAAGACCCAGCGGATCAAGGGTGTGACCTTTGAAATCCGCAAGATGGACGGCGCTCTGGTGGACACCGTGACCACCGGGGACCGTGGCCGGGTCCATGTCTCCCTGGACGCGGGCGACTACTACTGCGTGGAGGTCGAGGCGGCGGAGGGCTTCAAGATTGACAGCACCCCCCACTACTTCACCATCCGGGACAACGAGACCACCACACTGACCGTGACCAACGCCCCATTCAGCGGTATTATCCTGCACAAAATTGACAGCGTGACCGGCCTGGGGATTTACGGCGTGAAGTTCTTGGTCTACGACCAGAACAAGAATCCCATCGGGGAGTATTCCACAGATGATTCCGGCTATATCTACATCGACGATTTGACCATCCAGGGCAAAGGCAAGCTGTTCATCCGTGAGTTGGAGGCTGCACCCGGCTATGAGCTGGACAAGGAATACAAAACTGTCTACGTTCAGCCGGGCAAGACCATTGAAATCACCTGGGAGAACGTCCCCATCACGGGCCAGTTCCAGATCCACAAATTCGCCGCTGAGTACAACGAAGTCACCGGGACCCCTGCCGGCGCTCCCCTCCAGGGCGCGGTCTATGAGATCAGCGAGGCCCGCTCAGGCAAGGTCGTCGATTATATTACCACCGACGCCAGAGGCGTGGCCGCCTCCAAGCCTCTGCCGTTAGGGCGCTATAAAATTGTGGAGGTTACTGCCCCGGCCTACTGGCAGGTCAGCGGAAAGACCTTCGACGAAACCTTGGAGTATTCCGGCCAGATCATCAAGGTGAGCGATTATGACAAGCCCTCCAACCTGGGTGTGACCATCACCAAGCGGGGCAACGCCGAGGCCCTGGCCGGAAGCCAGATGCGCTATGACTTCACCGTGGCCAACACCAGCAACGTACCGCTTGAATCCTACTACTGGCATGACCGGATTCCCACTGATGCGGCCCGGGCGACCATCTTCACCACCGGAACCTACAGCGTCCGCCTCAACTACCGGATTCTCTACAAGACCAATTACTCCGGGGCCTACCAGGTGCTGGCGTCCAATCTCATCACCAGCAGTAACTACTCCTTCAGCTTAAACGCCGTTCCCACCCAGGCGGGGGAGTATGTCACGGATATTTACCTGGACTTCGGCAAGGTCCCTGTGGGTTTCCAGTCGGTGGTCAATCCCACCCTGACGGTCACCGTCAGCGGCACAGCGGCCAACGGCTACCAGCTGATCAACCGGGCTGATGTGGGCGGTAAGTACCAGGGCACCTGGCAGACCGCTCAGGCCACCTGGTTCACCGTCGTGCGCAAGCTGACGCCCACTTACATTCCTACTCTCCCTAAGACTGGCTACTAATCTGAAAAGAGGGACGGCCTTTGGGCCGTCCCTCTCCTAAATTATTGCTGTGCAAGATATGTAATCAGGTTCTTTCTGGTTAAAATTCCGCATAATACACCCCGGCTATCCACAATCGGAACAAAGTTCTGATTCAAAGCCGTCTCTACCGCTTGACTGCGGTCTGCGTCAATTTGCAGTGCGGGACAAAAATCTCTGCGTACAATGTCGCCAATCTTATATTGCTCCTGTATTTTCAAATCAGTGGTATGAACAGCCAGAAGATGACGGAGAAAATCGCCCTCGGTCACACTTCCGATGTATTGTTCCTTATCATTCAACACGGGTATGGCCGTGTAGCCGTGAATCATAAAGCGTTCCAGCCCTTGCCGGACTGTGTTGTTTTCATGAAGAAATACTGTTGACACCTTTGGAATCATTAGTTTTGCTATATTCATTACTACGATATTCCCCCTTAAAAACGAATGAGGTGATACACATTGAATATAGAACCTGCGTTTACTGTCCTGCACCGGGAGCAGCAGCTCCTGGCCTGCTTCGCCCAGCATATCGGCATGCTCGCCCAGGTGGTCTATGCCTGACCCTGGAACTCCTTCAGGTGTTCCTCATATTCCTGCTTCTCCGTCTCATTTGCCGGACGGACAGCGTATTTCCCGTAGTCGGGGCACTGTTCCGGCTGTCGGGTGCGGCTGAACAGAAAATGGCACTTATCACAAGCAAAAATCATTTTAATCACCGAGAGATAAGTATATCACATTTTCCTCGGTTTGCAAAGGAGGTTTTCTCTTGAAGAAACAAAACTTTTGGGGTCGGCTCGGCCCCCAGCTCCCCAGGTACTACGTCCAGACGATGGCTGTGGTGCTGCTGTGCGCCTGTATGGTGACGCCCGCTTTCGCCCTGGACGATATGTGGACAGTCGCCAACCGGATCATCGTAGACGTCTACGGCAAAATCGCCGGGGTCAGCACCGTTCTGGCCGGCCTGATGTCCGCCGTGGCGGTGGTAGGGGCTAAGCTGTCCAACAACCAGCACAAGGTCGATCAGGCCTGGGACTGGCTCAAGCGCATCTGGATCGCCTGGATGATTATTAACGGAATCGGGGCCTTTATTGCCTATGTAACCCCGCTGTTTAGTGGCCTGGCTACCCTGACGCCCTAAAGACGTGACAGAAAAAGATACACAGCAGCAAAAAGGGGGTGGTTACGCTGCTGGAATTTATTTTTCAGGGCTTTTTTGAATGGGTCTACAGCCTGATTCTGGACATATGGAATTATTTTACCTTGTCCCTTCTGGGCGTCATGAGTCTGGATTTCGCCTACTTAAAGACCCATATCCCCGTCATGGGAGACATACAGCAAATCCTTTTAGCCGTGGGCTGGGCGCTGCTGCTGGGCAACCTGGTATTCCAGGCTCTGCGGAGCATGGCCTCTGGTCTGGGCTTTGAGGGCGAGGACCCCAAACTGCTCTTTGCCCGGACCTTTGTGTTTGGCTTTCTGCTCCTGGCCAGCCCGCAGATCTGTGAGACTGTTCTGGGGCTGACCAGCAGCGTGATTGCGCTGCTGGAAGTTCCAAACGCTATCAATGTCCAGCTGGTGGATGGCAGCGTGATCGGCGTCTTTACCGCTTCCTGGATATTGGTTATTATCTTCGACCTTATTACCATGTTCATGGTGCTCTCTCTGCTGCTGTAGGTTGCGGAGCGGTATATGGTGCTGGCTATGCTCACCATCACCGCTCCGCTGGCCTTTGCCATGGGCGGCAGCAAGAGCACATCGGAGATTTTCGCTGGCTGGTGTCGGATGTTCGGCAGCATGTGTCTGCTCATGGCCACCAACATCGTCTTTTTCAAAATGCTGCTCTCAGTGGTGTCCACCGTCCCCAGCTTCCCGGATGTATTCCTGTGGATGGTGCTCATTATCAGCATTGTGAAGGTGGCGAAAAAAGCGGATGAGATCATCACCCGCATTGGCTTGAATCCGGCCATTACCGGAAATAAATCCAGCCTCCCCGGCGTAATCGCCTACACCGTGTTCCGAACCGCCCTGTCCATGGTGACGAAAGGGGCGGCAAACGGGATCGGCGGCGCTCTGGGCCTGACCGGAAAAGCGGCGGCGGGGGTTGGCAAGAGTGCCGGCATAGGAAAAGGCGCGGCTGGCAGAGCCTTCAAGGGCGCCGGGAAAGGTTTTGGCGCTGCGGCTGGCGCTGTCGGTGGGATTGGTGGCGCTGCGGCCCAGGCGGCCGGAGGTCCCCGCAGGACGCAGACCAGCCAGACCGATACCCGGCAGGAACGGCAGTCCAACACTCAGCAGGAACAAAACCGGCACACATCCCAGCAGAATACGTCCCAGACCCAGACCAATGGTCAGCGTCAGACGGCAGAGCAGGAACGCACATCCGGCGGTCAGAGAACTGGCCCCGGCGGTACATTCCGTCCAGACCGGTCCAGCAGGAAAACGTCGGTGCTGCCCGGTACTCGCCGAGGCTCCAGCTATGTCACACCGCCCGACAGTCAGAGCAAAACAGAGGAAAAATCCACTTCTTCCAGCGGATTCACTGGCTTTCACGGTCCCCAGGGCGGCGGCTTCACCGGAGGCCGTGGCGGCGGATTTTCCAAGGACATCCCGAGGGGCGGCGGCTTCACCAGCGAGGGTACTCCCCGTGGCGGCGGATTTTCCAAGGACACCCCGAGGGGAGGCGGCTTCACCGGCGAGGGTACTCCCCGTGGCGGCGGATTTTCTAAGGACACCCCGAGGGGCGGCGGCTTCACCGGCAAAGGTACTCCCCGTGGCGGTGGCTTTGGCGGCACTGGTATAAAAACTGATACGCTCCGTGGTGGTGGCACTTTTGGAGGTAAGCCCAGCGGCACACCCCAAGGCTCTGGTTTCAGTGGCACATTCTCCAAAACCTCTCAGAAAACGGAAATATCCCAGTCCAGTACAGCAGGAACCGGGACGCCACCGACAGCAGGAAAGCCGCCCCGCAGCACACAGCGTCCTCCCGTTTCTGAACCCCGGCACAGTAGGGATGTGCCCCCGCTACCTGCCACGCCCACATCAGGGGCACAGAGTTCCAGTCCGGTACAGCAGGAACAGCGCCGGGGCCCTGGGAAGGACAGGCCCCCGGCAAAAGGCGGCGGCTCCGCCTTCCACCCCGGCACGGCAGGAATGGTGAAGCCTCCGGCTACCAAATTGTCCAGTGGCAGTATGCCTGGCTCTCAGCCCGGTACAGCAGGAACACGCAGTACCCGGAGGCCGCCCGCCACTGAATCCCGGCACAGCAGGAATATTCCCCCAACACCCGCTGCGCCCGCGTCTGGGGCGCAGAGTTCCAGCCCGGTACAGCAGGAACAGCGCCGGGCCTCCAAGAAGGACAAGCCTCCGGTGAAAGGAGGCGGCTCCGTTCCCCGCCCCGGCATGGCAGGAACCGCGCCAGGCTCCCGCACACCGCCGGGCCAGAAGCTGGGCGGCGGACCATCGAAACAGAAGCCCACACGACAGACCAAACGGGAGGGAGGTCCCACAAGTGTATAGCGCAAAAAGCACATCTATTTTACCCAAGGTAATTTCGGGCGTTTTGGCCACGCTGCTGCTCCTGCCCTTGCTGATTTTCACAGCGCTGCCCAATACCGTGTTCGGCTACACCAGCGCCACGGACCAGGGGGTGGTGGACTTTACCGCCTCCGCCCAGCGGCTGAACAACACTTATCAGAATCTGGAACGGAAGAAACAATCGGCCCTGGAGCGCCTTGTCAACAACATTCTCCCCGGCTTTTCGGGCTACGATGAATATAAGGTAACGGACGGCTCCGGCGGCATGAACCAGAATTGGCTTATGGCCATCGCCTCTGTCCAGTACAAACAGGATTTAGCCGTCATGGACGATGACGCCCTGGAGGATCTGCTCTACGGCAAGCTGGACTACTCCGCCTCCATCACCGACCGGGTGCTGAACATCTCCGTTTGGGATCTGACCCCGGAGGCCTACATGGACCGGCTGGGCTTCTCCCGGGCGGAGAAGGACTGGGCCACGCTGCTCTACTCCGTCATGGCGGAGGACCAGCGGGTGACCGTCGGCGACACAGACGGCTCTGGGTACTACGGCACCGACTACGGCGACATCACCTTTACCAACGCTGAGACCCCTGTGGTCTACTACAACCAGACTGATGCCCGCTGGGGGAATAAGCCCTACGGCAAGACCAGTACCATCGGCCGGGCAGGCTGCGGCCCCACGGCCCTTGCAATCGCTGTGGCCTCTCTGACCAACAACAAGGTCACCCCCTATGACGTGGCCCAGTGGTCGGTGGCGAACGGTGGGCTCTGTGAGGGCAGCGGAAGCTACCACAGCCTGATCCCCAACGGCGGGCGGCATTACGGTCTGACCGTGACCAGCATTGGCCGGGACGGCAAAAAGCTGGTGGAGGCCCTGCAAGAGGGCAAGCTGGTCATCGCCATCATGACCAAGGGACACTTTACCAACAGCGGACACTTTATCGTCCTGCGGGGCGTCACCTCTGACGGCAAACTTCTGGTGGCCGACCCGGCCAGCGTCAAGAGAAGCAACAAGGAATGGGACCTAAGAATTGTCACCGGCGAGGCCAGCCGCAAGGTTGGCTCCGCCGGCGGGCCGTTTTGGGTCCTGTCTCCATGAAAGGGGGCAAATATGTTGGAACGAAAAACAAATCTGCGGGCCCTGCGCCTTCGGCACGACATTCCGCTGTCGGAGCTGTCCGCGGCCTCTGGGCTGTCCAACCAGTACATCAGCCGGGCGGAGCTGGGGGAGATTTCCCCCACGCCCCGCCTGGAGGACAAGCTGGGAGCGGCGGTGGACGCTGTGATCCTCCGGCGGCGTGAACGGCTCAGCGCGTTAGAACGGAGTTTTGCGGCCTGCAAGGGCCGCCTGCTCCAGCCGGAGGAGGGTGTCCCGGATGAATGAGACCTACTACATCCCTACCAACTTTACCGATGCCGGCCGGGTGATGGGCCTGTTTGAGATTCGCAACATGGTCGAGGCTGTCCTGCTTACCCTGCCCATCCTGTATATGTGCATCATCCTGCTGCCCCTGTCCCTGACGCCCAAAATCATGGTCACCATGACCGTTATTGTACCTGTGGGCGGCTTTGGGCTGATCGGCATCAGCGATGACAGCCTGGCCCGGTGGCTGGGCTGCTGGTGGCGCTGGCGGAAAAACCGCCGACTGATTTTTTACCGAGGGGAGTGCAAAAATTGAACATCAAAGAACTGATTTTCGGCGGCGCTGTCAAGACCGCCGGGGGCGGGGCCTGGCGGGACAGTATCCAGGCTTGGCTGCCCATTAAAAATATCATCAACGGTGTGGTCATCACCCGGGATAACCGATTTGTCAAGATTCTGGAGGTGCTGCCGGTGAACATCTACCTCAAGTCGCCCAATGACCGGCAAAACATCATTTCCAGCTATGCGGCCTATTTGAAGATTGCCCCAGACAGCTTACAGCTGGAGGCCCGCACTTTCCCCGCCGACACCGCCGCCTATGTGGACCGGATGCGGGAGTATGCGGAGGCCGAGGACAACGAGTGCTGCCGGGAGATGATTGAGGACAACATCGCTCAGATCGGCGAGGGTGTGGCCAGCGACGCCATCCGGCACCGCTTTTTCCTTATTTTCCAGTATGAGGCCAACATGAAGTCCAAGGGGCACAGCGTCGCCGCCATCATCCAGCGTCTGAACGAGGAGGCGGACACCGCCCGGCGCTACCTGGATCTGTGCGAGCTGGAGGTGCTGGAGCCCCGGTTCTCCGACGACTTTTTGCTAAAGCTGCTGTATGAGATCATAAACAAGCGCACCAGCCAGCGGGTCAAGCTGCCCGAGGGCGTCTTTGATATGACCACTGCTATTCATGGGATTTATGAGGAATAGCTATGAAAACAGGCGGCTGTTCGATGGTGACAGCCGCCCGGAAAATTCAGACTATTCCGCTGTTTGTTCAGTGCCTTTCAGCATTCCCACCACAATTTTGCCGTACTTGACCATCAGGGGGATGTAAGTGGCAACAAATACCACTGCTGCCGTTATGATGGCCGGTTTTTTCGCCTTGGGTGGCAGCAATATTCCTGCAATTACACCCATTGAGAACAGGCAGAATTTAATAAGCGCAAAATCCCGCCAATCGCTCTGCTGTAAATACGCATCCGCGCTGTTGAATAAGAATTTCATAAGCTCCCTCCTCGTTGACACATTTTGGTTTACATCTGTTTCACTTTTTACATTATAACATATTACTTTACCCCGAACAAGGTCGGAAAAATTTAAAATAAGGAGCAATACGATGCAGAAGAAAACGAAAAAAGCGCCGATGAAACCCAAGAAAAAGGGACAGGCGGAGAAAAAGAAGAACGACCAGCCCTTTTCTCTCAAACGCCTGATTATGGGCGAGGAGAAGCCCGACCTTACCGAGCTGGAGGCCGGGTCCACCACCGTTCTGGACATTCTCTCCCCCACCACCATCGACACCAAAAGCCGTGACTACATTGTAGTGGACGGCATTTTTCATGCCTATCTCTATGTGGCCGGCTACGGCTACTCCACTACCGTGGGCTCCTGCTGGCTGGCTCCGCTGGTGGAGGCGGGCGAGGGCGTCAGCCTCAGTTTCACCTTCAAGCGCCAGTCCAAGGAAAAGATCCTGTCCAAGATCGCCCAGACCACCATGGTCAACCGCTCCCGGATGCGGGACGTGGGCGATACCCGCCAGGACTTCGAGGAACTAGACAGCGCCATCAGCTCCGGTCTCTATCTGAAGGACGCCATAAATAGAAACGGGGAGGATTTTTACTACATGCACACGCTGGTTGAAGTTACCGCCGAGGACGCTGAAACCCTGGAGCAGCGGGTGACGGCGGTGGAGAAGCTGTGCGTCTCCATCGACATGATCGCCCGGCGCTGCGACTACAAAAACGAGCAGGCGTTCCTCTCCATGCTCCCCCTGCTGGCCCTGGACCCGGACGTAGAGCGGAAGTCCCGGCGCAACGCCCTTACCTCCGGGGTGGCGGCAGCGTTCCCCTTTGCCTCCTACGAGCTCAGCGACCGGAACGGAATCTTCCTGGGGCTCAACCTTTACAACCGCTCTCCGGTGTTCCTGGACCCCTTCGACGATTACCGGTACACCAACGGCAACTGCTGGATTGGCGGCTCCTCCGGGGCGGGCAAGACCTTCACTCTCCAGTGTTTGGGCGGACGGCTGCGGCAGCAGGGCAAGCGGGTCATCTTCATTGTGCCCAAGAAGGGACACGAGTTCCGGCCCCTGTGCGAGCTGCTGGGCGGGCTGTACCTACGACTGTCGCCCTCCTCCAAGGACTGCCCCAATATCATGGCTATCCGGAGAAAATCCCTGGACAGCTACGCCGGACTTCGTGACATGGCCGCCCGGGACGACTCGGTGCTGGCCGACAAGATTTCCCGGCTGATTATCTGTAAGCGTCAAATGCGGAACCGCCAGACGTTTTATGTAGTCTGGCGGTTCGGGTTGGATTTAAGAATCATCGAATT
>NZ_QWKG01000074.1 GCF_009911595.1 Colidextribacter sp. OB.20 | reverse complement strand
AATAGGTGTTTAACCACAATGCCTAAAATAATATTAGGCGAAAACATCGTTTAACATACAACTTCCAGTTTATCGGGCAGATACCCGCAATATTACGCATAGACTAAGGAGAACAGAATATGAAGGCAAAAACCCTATTTTACTGCACCGACTGCGGCAACGAGCTGCCCAAGTGGGCGGGGCAGTGCCCGGCCTGCAAGGCGTGGAACACCATTGTGGAGCAGCCGGTGGAGAAGCCCGCCAAGCGGTCCGGGCCGGTGAAGGGGGGCTCCGTAACCGGGGTGGCCGTCAACCGCCCCCGGTCTATGGCTGAGGTGGAGACCACCGACGAGCTGCGCTTCGCCACCGGCATGGGGGAGCTGGACCGGGTGCTGGGCGGGGGCGCGGTGAAGGGCTCCCTGGTGCTTGTAGGAGGCGCGCCAGGCATCGGCAAGTCCACCCTGATGTTGCAAATATGCGACAATCTGTGCCGCTTCGCCAAGGTGCTCTATGTATCGGGGGAGGAGTCGGAGCGGCAGATCAAGCTGCGTGCGGAGCGGCTCAGGGTCCGGGGAGAGGGGCTCTACCTGCTGGCCGAGACCAACCTGGAGAACCTGGTGGACGCCGTCCACCAGCTCCAGCCCGACGTGCTCATTGTGGACTCCATCCAGACCCTGTACCACGGGGATGTGACCTCCGCCCCAGGCAGTGTAAGCCAGGTAAAGGAATGTACCTTGACACTGATGCAGCTGGCGAAGGGGGAGGGGGTCACCGTCTTTGTCATCGGTCATGTGAACAAGGAGGGCTCCATCGCCGGGCCCAAGGTGCTGGAGCACATGGTGGACTGCGTGCTCTACTTTGAGGGGGAACGGCACATGGCCTACCGCATCCTGCGGGCGGCCAAGAACCGCTTCGGCGCCACCAACGAGATCGGCGTTTTTGAGATGGAGGACACCGGCCTCACCGAGGTGCCCAACCCCTCCGAGGCCATGCTGGCCGGGCGGCCCACCGGGACCCCCGGCACCTGCGTCACCTGCGTGATGGAGGGGGCCCGGCCGGTGCTGGCGGAAATCCAGGCGCTGGTAGTGCCCTCCAGCCTGGGCAACCCGCGGCGGGTGAGCAACGGCTTTGAGTATAGCCGGGCGATGCTGCTGCTGGCTGTGCTGGAGAAGCGGGGTGGTCTGATGGTGGGAAGCTGCGACGCCTATCTCAACGTTATCGGCGGCCTCTATTTGGAGGAGCCCGCCGCCGACCTGGCGGCCATCCTGGCCCTGGCTTCCAGCTTTCGGGACAGGCCTGTTCCCCACGACCTGACGGCCATCGGGGAGGTGGGCCTCACCGGGGAGCTCCGGGCGGCCAGCACTCTGGGACAGCGGCTTTCAGAGGTAAAGCGATTAGGCTTTACAAAGTGTATGATTCCAAAGCGGACCCAGGGGAAGCTGGCCGCGCCCGAGGGCCTAGAGCTGATCCGGGTGGCCAACATCCGGGAAGCTATGGCCGCTCTGCTTTGAGTGTTGGACAGGTACAAAGTTGACGCATTTGGACTGGCCTGGCTCTCCGGAGGACGCGGCCCGGGACAGGGAGCAGTAGCCGTCCTTTTGGTACACACAGGGGTCAGTGCAGGCAATGAGGCTCATCTTTAATCTCTCCTTATCCTGCTTTCTTTTTAAAAAGAGAGCAGCAAAGAAAAACTTTGGAAAAACTTCGTTTTTCCTCTTTAGTATCCCATAAAACTGTCTAAAAATACGGAAAGTGCCGGTCCAACGGACCGGCACGGTTTTATGGCTTAAAACTGACCCAGCTCCCGGGCAACTGCGGAGGCCAGCAGCAATCCGGCGGCGGCGGGGACGAAGGGGGTGGAGCCAGGAGTATCCTTTCGGGCGGTGGAGCCGGGGCGGGTTTCAGAGGCCTCCGGAACCTCCTGCTCCGCCATACGCAGGGGCGTGGCGGGCAGCTCGGTGGAATAAACCACCTTGAGATGGTTGATTCCACGCCTCCGCAGTTCCTTGCGCATAGTGCGAGCCAGGGGACAGCCCTGAGTTTTGGAGATGTCAGTGACCACCAGGGCGGAGGGATCAAATTTGTTGCCTGTACCCATGGCGGAGATGATTTTTACCTGTAAAGCAGTACACCTTGTCACAAGTTCCAGCTTAGCGGCTACCGTGTCGATGCAGTCGATCACATAGTCGTACTGGGACAGGTCCACCCGGTCCGCGTTGGAGGGGAGGTAGAACATCTGAAAGGTCTCCACCCGGCAGTCCGGGTTGATGTCCCGCACCCGCCGGGCCATCACTTCCGCCTTGGACTGGCCGACGGTAGAGTGGAGGGCGGCGATCTGCCGGTTCAGATTGCTCACGGAGACGGTATCGTCGTCATAGAGGTGTAAAGTGCCTGCGCCTGACCGCGCCAGCGCCTCAACGGCATAGCCGCCTACGCCGCCTACACCAAAAACAGCAATCCTGGCGTTTTTCAAACGCTCCAGAGGCGTGTCTCCCACCAGCAGGCGGGTGCGGATAAATTGGTCGGGCATGGCGCGTCACTCCTTAAATAATTTGCCGGAACAGCCCGTGCTGAGTGCAGTACCACAGCAGAACCCCGTGACCGAAGGCGGGGATACGGGTCTGTAGGTCCCACTCCGGGTAGAGCCGCCGGAGAAACAGGGTATCTCCGGTGAGCAAAGCCACGAAGGAGACGTAGTGGTCCTTGGTCATGGGGTGGGGGGAGGAGACAAACCAGCTGTCGTCAATTTTCTCCACCGACAGCGGCTCCTCTGGCTTTTGGGGCTCCAGTGGGAGCAGTGTCCTGCCGCAGCAGGACACGTCGGCCTCGACAGCGGCGGTGATGAGGCTGCCGCAGTCGGGACAGACGTAGAATTTCAGTTTTTTCATATTTCCTCTTTCCTGGTCGTTGGCGTCCAGCTGTCCGGAGAGCAGAGCCTCCAGGCCGACGCCTAAAACCCGTGAAATTTCCGGAAGGAGGGACACATCCGGACACCCCAGGCCCCGCTCCCATTTGCTGACCGCCTTGTCGCCGACCCCTATGACCTCGGCCAGCGCCTTCTGGGTCAGTCCCTTTTGGGCGCGCAGGGTCCGGATGAGGGCTCCGGTTTTCATTTGGTCCATGTGTTCCACCTCCTGAAACAGGGTAACAGGTCTTTGAGGAAAAAGCAATCGACGCTCCGTAGAGTTTATGATCTCTGAATTTCGTTACTCCGCTGCATATATTGTTGCTTAAACTGCTCCAGACGAAGGATATCCCGCCCGTACACAAAAATTCGGTAGGCGGTCTGTCCTGCGCGGTATGGGATATCGTTGCGTTTGTATCGGATTCTCATCCATTTTAACTCACTTTCCGCCTTTTGAATCTGCTTCTGGTCAAAAGTAAATGCAACGATGTGGGCCTTGTACCAGGGGTCCCTGTCTAACTCGGCCAGGGTGTAGCGGACCAGCTCCTCCTCGGATTGGAAGGCTTTGAGCAGGGTCTCATGGCCCCGCTCCGACGAGAACAGGCAGTACCCCAGGGCGCAGTTTTTCACCACTAGGCCCTCGTAGGCGTAGTGGCGGCCGATGGTGATGCCGTCAAAGTTGTAGCAGTTCTCCTCCAGATACTGCTCCAGCTCCTGAATGGTTTTCATCCTTTCATCCCTCACATATCAGAATTGAAGAATCACCTGATCTGTCTGCACTGCGTTGCCAGCCTGTCAAACCGCCTTTTGAGGCCCGCTCCTGCCAATCTGCTACAGTCCCTCCAGAAGTACCTCCGACGCTCCGTAGAGCTTAAGCTTATAGTGCCCGTATCTCGCCGCAGATTTCCTGAACTGATTTTCCAGCCGTATCAATTTTTACGGTATTCAGCTTTTGGTACAGCGGAAGTCTGGCAAGGCTGCGTTCCATTGCGTCTGGTGTTCGGATTCTCTTGGCTATGTCAGACGCAATTCTCTCTCTAACCGCTTCTTCGCCGGCAATCAGAGAAATACACCTGACGCGGCAGTCTGATAAGTCCAGTTTTTCGAGAATGGCATCAATAATGGACTGTTCGTGCATAACCCAGCAGAAAATGATGTTCTCATAGGCGGGGCAGCGGATAAAGTTATTGAGCATATGGGTAATATTGTCCATCACCACGCATTTTGTCTCGTCCGTTACCTGAAAGGGACTGGCGTCCCAGCACCAGTCGCCGTCCAGAAATACGCTGTTGAACAGCTCTTTTTTCAGATGCTGGCAGACGGTGGTTTTGCCAATCCACATTGTACCGCCAATTAAATATAGCTTTTTCATTTCTACACCACAGAAATTAATTCTAATTCATCCCATAGCGGGCCCTTTCCAAGCCGGTGCATATAGCTTGTATAATTTGTAGGTTCAAGGTTTTCTCCTGAAAGCCTCCATACAGTGTCACACTCAGCGCAGATATAGATTGTCTCCTGATTTTCTTTCACAACTGCTTGATATATGGGACCTTCTTCGCAGAATGGGCAGGCAGTCATAGTAAACTCCTTGTTATAAGAAAAGCGCCTCTGCTTCATACAACAGAGGCGTTTTCACTTATTTAACTAAACAGCTCATGTCATACAGTCCGGGCTTTTCCACCCCGGCGATGAACTTGGCGGCCTCCACCGCCCCCTGGGCGAAGATTTCCCGGGAGAGGGCGGTGTGCTTGATCTCCATAATCTCGTCGTGGCCGGCGAAGATAATCTCATGCTCGCCCACGATGGTGCCTCCCCGGACGGCGGAGATGCCAATCTCCTTCCTGTCCCGGGGCTGGCGGGTGGAGTGGCGCTCATAGACATACTCCGTCTCATGGCCGCAGGGCTGGGCCGCCGCATCGGCGATCATCAGGGCGGTGCCGGAGGGGGCGTCCACCTTCCGGCGGTGGTGGCGCTCCACGATCTCGATATCGTAGCTGTCTCCCAGAACAGAGGCGGCCTTCTTCACAAGCTCCAGCAGCACGTTGATGCCCAGAGACATGTTGGCGGAGCGGAAAATAGGCACCTCACAGGCGGCGGTTCCCACCTGGGCCACCTGCTCGGGGGTATACCCGGTGGTGGCCAGCACCAGGGGAATGTGCCGGTTTTTGGCAAACTCCAGCAGGCCGTCCAGGGCGGCAGGGGAGGAGAAGTCGATCACCGCGTCCGCCTGGCCGGAAAACTGGGCGGGGGAGGTGTACACAGGGAAGTCCCGGTCAGCGGTCCCCAGCACGTCGAAGCCGGCGGCGATTTCCAGACTGGGGTCGGCCTCGCACAGCTCCGCCACCACCCGGCCCATGTGGCCGTTGCAGCCGGAAATGATTATCTTCAGCATAGGGAAAAACTCCTTACTTCAGCAGCCCCATCCGCTCCATAGAGGCGCGGAGAACGGCCAGGTTCTTCTCGGACATCTCGCACAGGGGCAGGCGCAGGGGACCGGCCTCCATGCCCATCAGATTCATGGCGGTTTTAATGGGGATGGGGTTGACCTCGCAGAACAGGGCGTCGATCAGGTCCATGTACTGGATTTGAAGCTTGGAGGCGGCCTCGAAGTTGTTCTCCAGGCACAGGTGGCTCATCTTCACCATGACCTCAGGGGCGATGTTGGACACCACGGAGATGACCCCCTTGGCCCCCAGGGACATCATGGGCACCACCTGGTCGTCGTTGCCCGACCAGATATAGAAGTCGTCGGGGCAGATGCAGCGGGTGTGGGCCAGGAGAGAGAAGTTGCCGCTGGCCTCCTTCACGCCGTTGATTTTGGGATTTTCCGACAGGACCTTATAGGTGTCGGCGGTGAAGGACACACCGGTGCGGCCGGGCACGTTGTAGAGAATGATGGGCAGCTCGGTGCGGTCGGCGATGTATTCATAGTGCTTGATGAGGCCGGTCTGGCTGGCCTTGTTGTAGTAGGGGGTGACGTGGAGCAGGGCGTCGGCTCCGGAGTCCTGGGCGTGCTGGGACAGATAGACGGCGGCGGAGGTGTCGTTGGAGCCCGCGCCGGCAATCACCTTTACCCGGTGGTCCACCCGCTTGACGCAGAACTCCACAGCGGCGATGTGCTCCCGGATGGACATGGTGGCCGACTCGCCGGTGGTGCCGCAGACGCACACCGCGTCTACACCCGCCTCGATCTGGGCGTCGATGAGCTTGCCGAAGGCGTCGTAGTTGATGGTGCCGTGCTCATCAAATGGAGTGACCAGGGCGGGGCAGGAGCCGGTAAAGACAGGAGTTCTCATAATGAAATGCACCCTTTCCAATAATTTCAGTTGCTTTCCCATATAATTGGTTCTTTTAGATTTTGTTCACGAAGAATATTTTCCTCGATTTTTTCATACAGGCCGAGGCGCTCCGGCGTATCAGGCGGCGGAAGAACAGGCTTGGTGTGGGTATGGCCGCCGAAAAACAGGTCCATCGCGGTGTAGTAGTAAGGCCAGCTGTGGCTCTCCAAAGAGGCGGACAGGAAATTGTCAATCCCCTCGAAGAAAGGAATGTGCTGTTCCACGCAGCTATCCGCTTCCTGGTAAGAGACGCCGGTGTATTTGACAATCAGCCATTTTATCAGCTCGCAGTAGCTGAGCTGATTGACAACAATCGTTTCTGTGCCGTCTGACAATACGATATTGTCTCTCATGCCCTGTGGTCGATATACCCCTCGGCGCACAGCAGCTCGGCCAGCAGAACCCCGCCGCCGGCAGCGCCGCGCAGGGTGTTGTGGCTCAGGCCCACAAACTTGTAGTCATACTGGGTGTCAGGACGGAGGCGTCCGGCGGAGATGGCCATGCCGCCCTCCAGATCCCGCTCGGTGTGGGCCTGGGGCCGGTCGGGCTCCTCGAAGTAGTGGATAAACTGCTTGGGGGCGGAGGGGAGGTCCAGCTCCTGGGCCCTTCCCTTAAAGCTCTTCCAGATCTCCTTAATCTGCTCCTCGGTGGGCTTTTTGCCCTCCTTGAAGCGGACAAAGACGGCGGCGGTGTGACCGTCGGAGACGGGCACACGGAGGCACTGGGTGGTAATGGCAGGGCCGTCGGCCTTGACAATCCTGCCGCCCTCGATGTGTCCCCACACCTTCAGGGGCTCCTGCTCGCTCTTCTCCTCCTCGCCGCCGATGTAGGGGATCAGATTGTCCACCATCTCAGGCCAGCGCTCAAAGGTCTTGCCCGCCCCGGAGATGGCCTGGTAGGTGCAGGCCAGAACGCAGTCGATGTCGTAGCCCGCCCGCATCAGGGGGGTGAGCAGGGGAGTGTAGCTCTGGATGGAGCAGTTGGACTTGACGGCGATGAACCCCCGTTTGGTGCCCAAACGAGCCCGCTGGGCGTCAATGATCCTGATGTGGTCGGCGTTGAGCTCGGGCACCACCATGGGCACGTCGTCCATCCAGCGGTTGGCGGAGTTGTTGGACACCACGGGGCACTCGGCCTTGGCATACCGCTCCTCCAGCGCCTTGATCTCGTCCTTTTTCATGTCCACAGCGCAGAAAACGAAGTCTACCATACCGGTGATCTTCTCCACGTCGGCCTGGGCGTCCATGACCACCAGAACCTTAGCCTCCTCCGGGATGGGCTGCTTCATGGCCCAGCGGCCGGCCACCGCCTGCTCATAGGGCTTGCCGGCGGAGCGGGGGCTGGCGGCCAGAACGGTGAGCTGGAACCAGGGGTGGTTCTCCATCAGAGTGACAAAGCGCTGACCCACCATGCCGGTGGCGCCGATGATGCCTACTTTGTATTTATCCATGTTCAATCGACCTCCATAATCAGTCCGGAGCATTCTATGTTCCGGCATAAAAATAGTTGAGTTTGACCGGGGAAAAGAGGAATTTGAAAAAAATAAATCAGCGGCTTTTCAAGCGGCTGATTTTGTACTATAATGTCGGGGAGAGCAATTTTGCTCCACGCAAGCCGCAACCCTCCATATTGGAAACATCCTACCATGTTTTCGGATGGGTTGTCAATGGAATAAAATACAAAGAAATATGAGAAATGGAGTACATTATGGGCAAAAGATTGATACAGCTTGCCGCCGCCGTCCTGGCGGTGAGTCTGGCCATTCCCTCGGCTGGGGCAGCGACCACAAATCGGGACGGGGATATCATGATTCGGGTAGGTCTGGCCTCCTCCAGCAGCCATGTCCCCACCGGGGAGCTGGAGGCCGCCCACCTGGAGAACAACAACAGCGCCGGCTACGGCTTCGGCTACCGCTTCGGTTACTACGATAAAGGCCTGAACTTTGTGGAGCTGGCCCGCACCAACGACAAGACCATCCAGGCGGCGGTGCTCAAGACTCAGAATCTCTACTACGGCCACGTCGCCTCTCTGGATAAAAACACCTATTCCTCGTCTATTACCAGCAATATTCTGGTGGGCTGCTACCATGTCCGGGTTCCGGGAGGGTTTGACAGCTTCGAGGAGGCCTCGGAGGAGGCATCCCGGTATAATGACGGCTTTGTAGCCTGGATCGACGGGGACTATCAGGTCCGGGCGGGCTCCTACGCCACCCAGGAGGAGGCGGAGGAGGCCGCGGCGGATATTCCAGACGGCGAGGTGGCCTGGACCAGCTCCTACGGTATGAACGTGGTCAAGACGGGCACCAGCCAGATTCTCTTTCAGTACGACTGCGGCGAATCGGGAAGGCTGGCCATCCAGCCCGACGTCACCGGGGTGAGGGAGACCCGCACCTGGTTTTTGAACTACAAGTATCGGGGGGGCTTTCAGTTCCACCGCCGGAGCGGCGGCAACATCACTGTTGCCAATGTGCTCCCCCTGGAGGACTACGTCAACGGCGTCGTCTGCTATGAGATGGGCCGGAGCTGGCCGCTGGAGGCTTTGAAGGCTCAGGCCCTGTGCGCCCGGACCTATGTGCTGAGAAACCTGAACAAGCACGACAGCTACGGCTTTGATATCTGCGGCACTGCCTCCTGTCAGGCCTACCACGGCATGGGCACTCAGAGGTCGGACTACGGCCCCAGCGAGGTCAGTATGCGGGCCGTGGCCGAGACGGCGGGGATGGTAATCAAATATAACGGACGCCTGGCCGAGACACCCTACTCCTCCAGCTTTGGCGGAGCCAGCGAGGACGCCAAATATATTTGGGGGACGAACACAGAAACGGAGTACCCCTATCTCCGGGGGGTGGAGGACCCCTATGAGGCGGGCGCTGACAGCATTAACGCCCGATCCTCCTGGACAGTGAGCTACACCGCCGCCCAGCTGACCAAGCAGCTCCAGAGCAAGGGCCTGGGCACGGGGACCTCGGTGGACCGCCTGGTGCTGACCTATTCCGATAAAGGCAATGTGATCCAGATTGTGGTCCACTGGGCCAACGGCCAGAGCAACACCGTCAAAGCCAGCGACATCCGAAACCGCTTCGGCGTGGACTCCATCCGCTTCACTGTCAACGGGTCCGGGACAGGGGGGACCCCTGAACCTGAGCCCCCTGCCACCGGCTCGGATCTCTATATTAACGGCTCACAGGTGTCCGGCGGGCTGGACGGCGCGTATGTCATCACCAGCTCCGGTTCCGTGTCCAAACTGGACGGAAATCCGTATATCATCACCGGCTCCGGCTCTGTCTCCCCTCTGGAGACCTTCAAGGACCAGGACAGCGGCCACGGGACCGCCGCGCCCCAGCCGGGGAGCGGGACAGTCACCGTCTCCGGCAGCAGCTACACCTTCAACGGCGCGGGCTGGGGCCACCAAGTGGGCATGAGCCAGTTCGGCGCCTACGCCATGGCCAACCGGGGCTTCAGCGGCGAGGAGATTATTGATTTCTATTTCCCTGGCGTCAAAATTACACAATATTAAAAAGGATGTAACCTCTTGAAGACTTCTGATTTTGATTTCCAGCTCCCCGAGGAGCTGATCGCCCAGACCCCGCTGGAGCGGCGGGATGCCTCCCGGCTGCTCACCCTGGACAAGACTACAGGGGCCGTCGGCCACCACCGCTTTTTTGAGCTGCCCGACTTTCTCCGCCCGGGGGACTGCCTGGTGCTTAACGACTCCCGGGTGCTCCCCGCCCGTCTCATCGGCCACCGCCCCACCGGAGGAGCCTGTGAAGTACTTCTCCTTGTCGATAAGGGGGAGGGCCTGTGGGAGTGCCTGGTCCGCCCCGGGCGGAAGCTGAAGCCGGGGGCTCAGGTCCTCTTCGGCGACGGCCAGCTCACCGCCACAGTGGAGGCCGAGCTGGACGACGGAAAGCGGGCCGCCCGCTTCCACTATCAGGGAATTTTCCTGGAAATTCTGGAGCAGCTGGGCAAAATGCCCCTGCCGCCCTATATCAAAGCGGAGCTGGAGGATCAGGAGCGGTATCAGACCGTTTACTCCCGGGTAGTAGGCTCCGCCGCCGCCCCCACCGCTGGGCTCCACTTCACCCCTGAGCTGCTGGAGCAGGTTCGGGAAATGGGTGTAAAGGTCTGCTACGTTACACTCCATGTGGGTCTGGGAACCTTCCGCCCCGTAAAGGCGGAGGAGATCACTGACCACGAGATGCATTCCGAGTTCTGCATGATATCTCAGGAGACGGCCGATATCATCAACGAGACCAGGAAAAATGGAGGCCGGGTGATCTGCGTGGGCACCACCTCCTGCCGTACTATCGAGAGCTTCGCGGCGGAGGACGGGACCATGTCGGAGCGCTCCGGCTGGACCAACATTTTTATCTATCCGGGCTACAAATTCAAGGTGCTGGACGCCCTGGTCACCAATTTCCACCTGCCCCAGTCCACCCTGATTATGCTGGTGTCCGCCCTGGCGGGGCGGGAGCACGTCCTGGCCGCCTATGAGGAGGCGGTTCGGGAGCACTACCGCTTCTTTTCCTTCGGGGACGCCATGTTTATTTCGTAAGGAGTGTGTGTTATGGAACTGACCAGGCTGCGGGCATTTTTTGACGGACTGCCGAAGTAATAAAGGAGCTATGGAGTTTCAATGAAATATTATTATTTGGGCCATCTTTTAGAGAAATATTACGATGATCGCCAGAGGGGTATTTTAAAAAACAGGTGGGATGACCACCTGACTTTGTGGGCTCTGGATATGCTGGAGGCAGACTATAGCAGCCCAGCTCTGCTGGAGGCAGCTGGCGGATTCAACTGGGAGCGTACCCACGACCTGTTTGAGGCCATTCTGGTCGAACTCCATATTGCGGACGACCCCTCTACCATCGATGACGACTTTATTGACAATATTTTTATAGAGGAATACAAACGGGGAGTCATCGCAAGCGGATGCGAGCTTTTGTTCCACCGGGGGCATTTGAGGGAAAAGATCAACTTTCCTTACTATGTTTATCATGGAAAGTATTACCCCTATGGTGATTCAGGACGGTTTAAATTGGGCTGGCATGTAGACGAGGTTCCAGACCTGCACACAGACAGGCTGGAGCGAATTGTAACTGACTTTTTGCGAGAAGCAGGCATTACAAGATGAAGACGGGAATTTTTCGACGGACTGTCCAAAAAACAGGGAGATGTTATGGTTTTTACCTATGAAGAGCTAAAGGAGTATGTGAGGGAGGATTTTGAGAGGTTTTATGAGATGGGATTTCAAGAAGAACAGATTTTTTCCGCTGTTTTGGATGAATACAAACACGGGAAAGATTTTTGTTTTACAGAAAATATTTGCATCCATATTTTTTTAGTACTCAATTATTTACGAAGGGGCTTGAACACGGACGTAGCAGTCGGGCATTTAAGGCGGCTGCTGACAGAAGAGTCAGAGCACCTTGTCAAGTCAGAATTGGGAGATGAGTACCCAAATTACATTACAGATTTGAAGGAGATTTTGCGTGTTTGAAGTAATAAAACAAGAGGGCCGAGCCCGGCGGGGGGTATTCACCTGCGCCCACGGGGTGGTCCAGACCCCGGTGTTTATGAATGTGGGCACCCAGGGGGCCATCAAGGGGGCGGTGTCCGCCCACGATCTGAAGGAGATCGGCTGCCAGGTGGAGCTGTCCAACACCTACCATCTTCACCTGCGCCCCGGGGACGGGGTTGTCCGTCAGATGGGCGGGCTCCACAGTTTTATGGACTGGGACGGCCCCATGCTCACCGACAGCGGAGGATTTCAGGTCTTTTCCCTGTCCGGTCTGCGGAAGATCAGGGAGGAGGGGGTCACCTTCGCCTCCCACATCGACGGCCGGCGCATCTTCATGGGGCCGGAGGAGTCCATGGCCATCCAGTCCAACCTGGGCAGCGACATCGCCATGGCCTTCGACGAGTGCGTGGAGAACCCGTCCCCCTACGAGTATGTAAAGGCCTCCTGTGAGCGGACGGCCCGGTGGCTGGAGCGCTGTATAACAGAGCATGACAGGCTGAATTCCTTGCCAGATACAGTGAATCCCCAGCAGCAGCTTTTCGGCATCAACCAGGGGGGAACCTACGCCGATCTCCGGGTCTGGCACATGGAGGAGATCGCCAAACTGAACTGCGACGGCTACGCCATCGGCGGCCTGGCGGTGGGGGAGCCCACCCAGGTGATGTACGACATCATCGACGCAGTGGAGCCCCACATGCCCCGGGAAAAGCCCCGGTATCTCATGGGAGTGGGCACCCCCTCTAACATCATCGAGGGGGTCGCCCGAGGGGTCGACTTCTTTGACTGCGTCATGCCCGCCCGGAACGCCCGCCACGGCAAGCTGTACACCTGGGCCGGCACCATCAACATCAAAAATGAAAAATATAAGCTGGACTCCCGGCCCATCGATCCAGAGTGCACCTGTCCCGCCTGCCGGTCCTTCTCCCGGGCCTACCTGCGGCATTTGGTGATGGCCCAGGAGATGCTGGCCATGCGCCTGGCTGTGCTCCACAACCTGCACTTTTATAATGAGCTGATGGCCCGCATCCGGGAAGCGCTGGACAATGGAACCTTTGAGGACTTCCGGAGCCGGTACTCCGGCCTGCTGGACCGGCCGGCTCCGTAGGGCGCGCCATTCCCGCAAATCCCCGGGGCGGCGGGCCGAGTGGGCCTGCCCTGCGAAATTGATTTCCGCAAAATTTGCCAAAAGGGCTTGTCAACCTTGGGGATTTCCGCTATAATACTTTTTACTGCGTCAAGTGATATTCGGTTGACAGAGTGATTTTACAAAACTTTGGAGGAAAGATTTATGGGTGATCCTAGTCTGATTCTTATGCTTGTGCTGATGTTTGCCATGCTGTACTTCTTTATGATCCGCCCGGAGAACAAGCGGAAAAAGGAGGCCCAGAGCCTGCGGGACTCCCTGAAGGTGGGCGACGTCATCACTACCATCGGCGGCATTATGGGCACCATCTGCAAGGTGAACGAGAGCACCATCGTGATCGAGACCAGCGCCGACCGGGTGCGGATGGAGTTCACCAAGTGGGCTGTCTCCAGCAAAAACACCCCGCCCACAGAGGAGCCCCCCGCCAAATAACAGGCATGTCTTTCACCCTCTCCGCATAGGTTTTACCAGAACCGTGGGAGAGGGTGTTTTTATGAAAAAAAAGGAGCGGAAAACTGAGGACCCCCAGTGGATCAACGCCATGTGCGATGTGCTGATTGGCGGCGTGCTGGCCGGTGTGACGACCATTCTGGTCCTGCTGCTGTGCGCGGTGCTGGTGTCCGCGGGGGCGGTGCCGGTGAGCGCAATGTACTGCGTGGTGCTGGCCGCCTGCGCGGCAGGCGCGCTGGCCGGCGGAACATTCGCCGTCCGCAAGATATTCAGGCGGCCCCTGCTGGCCGGGCTGGGCGTGGGCATAGTGCTGTTTCTGCTTCTGCTGACGGCGGGCCTCATCGCCTATAAGGGGACCTCCATCGCAAACGGCGGGGCGGGTATCCTGTGCGCCTGTCTGTGCGGCGGGGCCATCCCTGGCCTGCTGGCGAGAAAACCCAAGAAAAAACGCAGAAGATGATTGAAATCTTTTGGAAGCTGTGTTATAATGACTGTCACTATGGCAGAATCTGCTGTAAGCAACCAAACAGGAGGAGATACCAATGAAACACATTCAGACCTTGAACGGGGCCACCCTGAAGCAGAGCGCCGCCCACGGCGGCTGCGGCGAGTGCCAGACCTCTTGCCAGTCCGCCTGCAAGACTTCCTGCACTGTCGCCAACCAGAAGTGCGAGAACAAGTAAATCCAAAAGCCTGAAAGGGCGGGCGCATTTGCGCCTGCCTTTTTGCTGTGTCCGAAAGAGACTGGAGGTGAGCCGCTTTGGAGGAGCTGCTGGCGTATGCCATTCTGCTCTATGAGGATATCGTTACAGAGGAGGAATACCAGGAGCGCCTGCACACCCTGTTTTTAGAACACCCGGACGACAGGATGCTGTTGGACCTGGAGTGCGAGACCGACATCCGCAAGGCGGTCATCTACATCCGGACACGGGCCGACTACGGCTATATCGGCCTGCACCCGGAGACCTTTGGGCGGGTCCTGATGGAAAAGCTCCGGGAGTGCTATTCCCGCTGTACGAATCTCCGTCAGTTCGGGAGCGAGATGTACTCCTTATGGGAGAGCCTTCCCGGCAATCTTCAAAATATGGAACCCTTCTGGTCGCTCTGTTATGCGGACGCTTTCCCACACTGGAACGACGAAGCACATACCAGGTCCTTTTTTGAGATTATGCTTTCTTATTATGAGGAGGGAGGTGTTGACCAATGTTACCGAACTTCTGGGTCTCCGTAGTCATTTTGGGCGGAGTGCTGTATCTGCTCTACCGCAAGGGCCTGGTGGTCACAAAATGTATTGCCGCCATCCTGTTCGTATTTCGGCCCGGGCGGGAGGCCGACCGGGTGAAGCTGGACTCCTGCACTGGCTGGGTCCAGCATGTGGGCCGCTTTCGGAAGGACCGGACCTACGAGTTTTCTTTTGAGGCGCGGCTCTCACAGGGAGATGCGGAGGTATCTCTGCTGGACAGGGACAAGTGTCCGGTGCTGAAGCTGAGCAGACGGTCCCAAAAGGGCAGAATCACCTTGACGGGGAGCGGAAGGTATTATCTGCGCTGGGACTTTCAAAGTGCCACCGGGCAGTGCGAGCTGCGCTGGCAAGAAATTTACGGCAATCTTTAAAACTTGTGACGTGTGTAGGACGGATGTCATCCGCCCGAACGATGACAGGATGTGCGCCGTAAGAACTATTGTGGAAAAGTCAAGGTATCTGGACCATTTGGAGGAAATAGCAGGCGTTTTTCAACTCGATGACGGCACTTTTTCCCTGGAGAATGGAAACAATACGGCGTTTACACGCAAAACCATATTATCGAAATCATCTCACACTGTCCGCCGGTAGTGACCAGAATACAACAACGAGGCGCAGACCCGTTCTCTTTATGAGACAATGTTTTCCTATTATGAGGAGGAAACCGAAGGATGAAGCAGATTTGGGATGAAATATTGGAGCAGATCAGGCAAATCTCCGGTGATATCTATGCCAGCGTCAACCCGCCGGCGGACCCCGCTCAGATTCGTCTGCTGGAGGAGACGGTGGGTGTAAAGCTGCCCCCGGACTTTTGCGGCTATCTCTCCACGCTCAACGGCCAGAAAAATACAGAGGAGCAGACCAGAGATAGGAACGCGGAGCGTCCTCTGTTGGGATATTACCCTTTCCTGTCCGTTACCGGCATAATCGAGACATGGCGGATGATGAATACGCTCTTTGTAAGGGAAACAGAGCCGTTGGAGTGGGTAACGGAGGACAAGATCAAGCCCTATATCTGGCGCAGGCACTGGATACCCTTTACCGAATATGAGGGTAGCTGGTATTTGATTCTGGACTGTGATCCGGGGAAGAACGGGGCCTGTGGGCAGGTGTTTCTCTGGTGCTCTGGCATGGATTTTTCAGCGGTAATTGCTAATTCTTTTGGGGAATTTTCCCGTGAGCTGCTACGCAGGCTGGCTGAGAAAAAATATGAGCTCTCTGAATTTGGGACCATCGAATTTGAGGATTACTACATTTAGAACAGGAGACGAAAACTATGACAACCGTACATACCTTTACCGCCCTGGGGCAGTACCTGGCGGCGGACGTGAACAGCGGAGCGGTCCACGTGCTGGACAAGCTGACCTACGATCTGCTCAGCGGAGCGGGGGAGGGGCCTCTGGGGGAGGAGCTGCCCCGGGAGCTGGCGGACAGACTGCCGCAGTACAGCCGGGCCGACCTGGAGGAGGGCTGGCGGGAGCTGCTGGAGCTCCAGAGCGCCGGCCTGCTCTTCACCACCGACGAGTACATCGACTCGGAGGCCGCCATGGCCCTGCAAAAGGCGGCGGTGGTGAAGGCTCTGTGCCTCCACGTGTCCCACGACTGCAACCTGCGGTGCAAATACTGCTTCGCCTCCACCGGCGACTTCGGCACCGGCCACCGGATGACCATGGCCCTGGACACGGCGAAGGCGGCCATCGACTGGGTAGTGGAAAAGTCGGGGAACCGGCGTAATATCGAGGTGGACTTCTTCGGCGGCGAGCCGCTGATGGCTATGGATGTGGTGAAGGGGACGGTGGAGTACGCCCGGTCGCTGGAAAAAACTCACGACAAGGTGTTCCGGTTCACCATCACCACCAACGGCGTCCTGCTGGACGAGGAGACCATCGACTACATCAACCGGGAGATGTCCAACGCCGTTTTGTCTCTGGACGGCCGGCAGGAGGTCAACGACCACATGCGCCCCACCATCAACAGCAAGGGCAGCTATGAGGTGATCGTCCCCAAATTTCAGAAGCTGGTGGCCCAGCGGGGAACCAAGGACTACTACGTCCGGGGCACCTTCACCCGGGAGCATCTGGACTTTTCCCAGGACATCCTCCACATGGGGGAGCTGGGCTTCTGCAACGTGTCGGTGGAGCCCTGCAGCGGCCCTCTGGATGACCCCTACGCCATCCGGGAGGAGGATCTGAGCAGGGTAGAGGAGGAGTATGAGAAGCTGGCCGGGCTGCTGCGGGACCAGAGGGACATCAACTTCTTCCATTTCAACGTGGACCTGTCCCAGGGCCCCTGTGTCATCAAGCGCCTGCGGGGCTGCGGAGCCGGATGCGAGTATGTGGCTATCACTCCTGACGGGGACATCTACCCCTGCCACCAATTTGTGGGAAAAGAGGAGTACTGTTTGGGCAATGTGCACAACGGTACCTTAGACATGACAATCTCCGGTCAATTTGCACAACAGAATATCTACACCCGTCCGGCCTGCCGGGAATGCTGGGCCAGATTCTATTGCAGCGGGGGCTGTTCTGCCTCCAATTTGCTTGTCAATGGCGACATAACACGCGCAAATGAGGTGGCCTGCGCAATGGAGCGCAAACGTCTGGAGTGCGCGATTGCCCTGAATGCCCTGGCGGCCGGGATGGGGGAGAGGGCGTATACAGGATGTGATAATACGGAATGTAATCGATGCGAATGCTGATGTTCCAGGCACGCCTTCGATATCTAGTGCCAACACCGCTTTTTTACACCAGATTTAGCTGGATTGGAGCCCGATGCCGGGCTCCAATCTCTTTTTGGTTCATAAGTTTACATAACGCTGTTAACATAAGATATTGAAGGAATTGACAAAAATTGAAAAAATCGTAAAAACCCCTTGCGGAAAACGGCGGACGGCGCTATCATAGGGTATACCCTTGAGGCAGGCGCTCTGGGATCTGCTTCTATTTTTTTGACCCTTCTCATAAGCTGGTAACGAGGTGAGGCTTATGGGAGTGAAGCTGAGGAAAAAATGGGACTTGCCGTTGGAGCGGAAAGCTGCTTTTGCGGTGCTGGCGGTCTCGTTTCTGCTGGGGGGCGGCGCCGGGTGCCTTTTTGCCGCTCTGTCCGGCGGTGCCGGAGCGGAGGAGCTGTGCGCTTATCTTTCCGGCTATCTGGGCCTGGCGGCGGAGGGGGAGCTGCCCCGGGGGCTGTGGCCCCTGATGTGGGGACAGCTGAAGTACCTGCTGGCTGCCTTTGCCCTGAGCCTCACGGCTCTGGGGGTGGCGGGCCTGCCGGTGCTCTTTGGGATACGGGGGTTCTTTTTTGTCTTTCCGGTGGCCTGTTTTTGCCGGGTGTTTGGCGGAAGAGGCCTGTTTCCCGCCTTTCTTCTGGTTGGCCTGTCCGCGCTGCTGTGGGCTCCCGCCCTGTTTCTCATGGGGACCTCCGGCTTTCTCACGGCCCGGCAGCTGCTGCGCCGGACGTCGGGGGAGGGCGGACTGTTTTCCCCGGTGTGCTGGTATCAGGCGGGAGCGTGCTTGTGCCTGACGCTGGCTGCGGGACTGCTGGAATTTTGGATTGTCCCGGCTCTGCTGTGTGCCGCCGCCCGTGTTGTACTGTAACTTTATTTTAGGAGTTTTGGAAGTGGCTGATTTGCTGAGTGTCTATGAAAATTTTCTGAAAACTGAAAAACAGGCCTCGGCCAATACGGTCAGCTCCTACCTCCGGGACGTCCACCAGTTTGCTGCGGCTATGGAGGGCAAGGATGTGCCTCTGGCCCAGGTGGCCGCCCGGGATGTGGAGGACTATGCCAACTCTCTGACCAAGAGGGGCAAGTCCCCCGCCACTGTCACCCGGTCGGTGGCCTCCATCAAGTCCTTTTATACCTGTCTGGTGGACAAGGGCCATGTGGACCAGAACCCTGCCAAGGGGGTGTCTCTGGCCAAGGTGGAGCGCAAGCTGCCCCAGGTCCTCACCGGCAAGGAGGTGGAGCTGTTCCTGGAGCAGCCGGAGTGCACCGATCCCAAGGGCTACCGGGACCGGGCCATGCTGGAGCTGCTCTACGCCACTGGCATCCGTGTCAGCGAGCTCATTGACTTGGACATGGACGACCTGAACCTCCCGGGCGGGGTGCTCCGGTGCTACAGCAAGGGGAGAGAGCGGGTCATTCCCCTGTACCCCGCGGCTATCCGTGCCCTGAGCGAGTACATAACCGACGTGCGGCCCCAGCTGGTAGACTCGGTGGACGAGACTGCCCTCTTTGTCAACATGAGCGGCGAGCGCATGAGCCGCCAGGGCTTCTGGAAGCTGATTAAGCACTACCAGGAGAAGGCGGGCATCCAGAAGGATATCACTCCTCACACCCTGCGCCACTCCTTCGCTGCCCATCTGCTGGAGAACGGCGCCGACCTGCGCTCCATCCAGGAGATGCTGGGCCACGCCGATATCTCCTCTACTCAGATCTACTCCCGGCTCATCAACCAAAAGATCAAGGACGTCTATAAAAAGGCCCACCCCAGGGCTTGAAAAACCCGACCAATGGTTTTTTCCATCGGCCGGGTTTTTGATTGAATTGTCCGGGGAAATATGGTAATATAGGTAATTGGAAAAATCATGGAAGGAGGACGTTCTATGTCCACCACGTCTGAATATTTTGAGACCCTGCGGGGCCGGTCCATCGCCGTCATCGGCATGGGGGTGAGCAACACCCCGCTCATCCGCATGCTCCTGCGGGCCGAGCTGAAGGTCACTGTCTGCGACAAGTCCCCCCGGGAACGGGTGGAGGAGCAGGCCGCTGAGCTGGAGAGCCTGGGGGCCAAGCTGCGGCTGGGGCCCGACTACCTGGCCAAGATACACAGGTTTGATGTCATTTTCCGCACCCCCGGCCTCAGCCCCAACACGCCGGAGCTGAAAAGGACAGTGGAGGGGGGGAGCAAGCTCACCTCTGAGATGGAGCTGTTCTTCCAGCTGTGTCCCTGCAGGATCATCGGTGTGACAGGCAGCGACGGCAAAACCACCACCACCACCCTGATCAGCGAGTTTTTAAAAGAGGCGGGGATTAACGTCTACCTGGGCGGCAATATCGGCAAGCCCCTGCTGCCCGATGTGGACGGCATGACCCCGGAGGACGCGGCTGTGGTGGAGCTGTCCTCCTTCCAGCTGATGACCATGGACCGCAGCCCCAATGTGGCGGTGTTCACCAATCTGTCCCCCAACCATCTGGACTACCACCACACCATGGAGGAGTACACTGAGGCCAAGCTGAACATCTTCTGCCACCAGAAGCCGGAGGACCGGGCTGTTTTCAACCATGACAACGACATCACCCGCTCTCTGTCCAAGGCGGCGGTGGGGCAGACTATGCTGTTCAGCCGCAAGCAGCGGCTGGAGGAGGGCGTGTACCTTCGGGACAGCGCCATCTGGCTGACCAACGCCATGGGCAGCCGTGAGGTTCTGCCCCTGGACGATATTCACATCCCCGGCGTCCATAACATCGAAAATTACATGGCCGCCATCGCGGCGGTGGACGGCATCGTCCCCGACAAGTGCGTTCGGGCGGTGGCCCAGCGGTTTACCGGGGTGGAGCACCGAATTGAGCTGGTCCGGGAACTGGACGGGGTGAAATACTACAACGACTCCATCGGGACCAGCCCCACCCGGACCATGGCCTGCCTGGATTCCTTCGACCAGAAGCTGATTATCATTGCCGGAGGATATGACAAGGGAGTTCCCTTTACTCAGCTTGGCATGGCAATCGTGGAGAAGGTCAAGGTCCTGATTCTTACCGGCGACACCGCCCCCGCCATCAAGAAGGCGGTGGAAGGAGCTGAGGGCTATGCGGAGAGCGGCCTGAAGCTCATCGAGGCCGACGACCTGGCTGCCGCCGTGACCGCCGCCCGGAACATCGCCCAAGCGGGTGATGTAGTGGTGCTGTCCCCGGCCTGTGCCGCCTTCGACCGCTTTAAGAACTTCATGGAACGGGGCAAGGTGTTTAAACAGCTGGTAAACGAACTATAATTGAAACAGAAGGACTGACAAGGAAAATGCATTTACAGATAAATGACCGCGTCAAAGCCCTGGGCGATCAGGCCCAGGGCCAGCTGACCAAGGAATTTGCCCGCATTGACGCCATCGCGGAGGAGAACACCGCCCGGGTACTGGCGGCCTTCCAGAAGCACCGGGTGGCCGAGGGCTATTTCGCCGGTACCACAGGCTATGGCTACGACGATCTGGGCCGGGATAAGCTGGACGAGATCTACGCCGATCTCTTCAACACCGAGGCCGCCCTGGTGCGCATCCAGTTCGTCAACGGCACCCACGCCATTGCCTGCGCCCTCTTTGGGGCACTGAAGGCAGGGGACGTGCTGGTGTCGGCTGTGGGTGCGCCCTACGACACCCTGCTGGGCGTGGTGGGGTCGGTGGACAAGGGCCGCGGATCCCTGAAAGACTACGGGGTGGAGTATAGGCAAGTAGAACTACTTGACAACAAGCCCGACTTGGAGGGGATGGCCCGGGCCGCCGCTGATCCCCGGGTGAAGGCGGTGCTGATTCAGCGGTCCAAGGGCTACTCCACCCGGGACACGCTGTCGGTGGCGGAGATCGGGGAGATGTGCAGCATCATTAAGAGGGCCAACCCCAACGCCGCCATCCTGGTGGACAACTGCTATGGCGAGTTTGTGGAGACCATCGAGCCCACCCACGTGGGGGCCGACCTGGTGGTGGGGTCTCTCATCAAGAATCCCGGCGGCGGCCTGGCCCCCACCGGGGGCTATATCGCCGGCCGGCGGGACCTGGTGGAGGGGGCCGCCATGCGGCTCACCGTCCCCGGCATCGGCGGGGAGTGCGGGTGTACCTTGGGGCAGAACCGCCTGCTCTATCAGGGGCTGTTTTTGGCCCCCCACACGGTGGCCCAGGCGGTGAAAACCGCCGTCTTTGCCGCCAGAGTGATGGAGCTGCTGGGCTATGAGACCCAGCCCCACTCCTCGGCGGTTCGCCACGACATCATCCAGATGATCCACATGAAGGAGCCCGAGGCCCTGAAAAAGTTCTGCCAGGGCATCCAGTTCGGCGCGCCGGTGGACTCCTACGTCACCCCGGAGCCCTGGGACATGCCGGGGTATGACTGCCAGGTCATCATGGCGGCGGGGGCCTTTATCCAGGGGGCCTCCATCGAGCTGTCCGCCGACGCCCCCATGCGGGAGCCCTATACCGTCTACCTGCAAGGCGGGCTAACCTACGAATCGGGCAAGCTGGGGGTCCTGCTGGCTGTCCAGGAGCTGCTTTGGAATTCATAAGACCGATAAATCGGAATTTGAGGAGATATTTTATGTTTAATGAAATATGCATATATGAGGCAAAACTTACCAAGTTAGATGAAATTGAAGAACTAATGAGAGAAGTAGCAGAATTTTATTTGAACCA
>NZ_QWKG01000073.1 GCF_009911595.1 Colidextribacter sp. OB.20 | reverse complement strand
CCCCTGGTGCGGCCCACCGCCCTGGCCAAGGTCTGCGGCCTGTACGACTACGGCGACGACCAGGAGCTGTCCTTCCCCGAAAATACCCTCTTTGGCGCCATTGTCCAGCCCCGTGTGGCCCACCACGCCAAAATTCTGGCCATCCACACCGAGGAGGCAGAGAAGATGCCCGGCGTCTACAAGGTGGTCACCGCCGCTGACCTGAAAGCCACCGGTGCCTCCAATGTCCTGGCTGAGGGCCAGCTTCACGAGCGCTCCACTGTGCTGGAGTCCTCCCGCCGCGTGCTGTGCGACGAGAAAATCTTCCGCTACGGCGATGTGGTGGCTGTGGTCTGCGCCGACACCCGGGCCCATGCCCAGGCTGCCGCAGCCAAGGTGACCGTGGACATCGAGAAGCTCCCCGAGGCCATGAGCTATCTGGAGGCTGTCATGCCCGACGCCACCCGTGTCCACGACGACACCCCCAACATCTACTGCGAGCAGCCCCTGCTCAAGGGCGTGGGCCTGGAGGATGCCGAGAAGGTCCGTGAGATGATTGACAGCGCCCCCAACGTGGTGGAGGGCTCCTTCCACTCCACCCGCCAGCCCCACATGTCCATTGAGGGCGATGTGCTCCAGAGCTACTTTGATGAGGACGGCTTCCTCACCTTCCAGTGCAAGAGCCAGGGCGTCTACACCTCCATCAGCCGTGTGGGCAGCAGTCTGGGCGTTCCCACCAGCAAGCTGCGCGTTCTGATGAATCCCACCGGCGCCAGCTTCGGCTGGTCCACCAACGCCAGCGACCTGGCCCTGTGCGGCGCCTGCACCGTGGTCACCGGCATGCCTGTATCCCTGTCCATGACCTATGAGGAGCACCAGCACTTCTCCGGCAAGCGGGCTCCCGCCTACTCCAACGGCCGGCTGGCCTGCGACAGCGAGGGCAGGATTATCGCCGCCGAGTATGACTTCGGTGTGGACCACGGCGCCTACTCCTGGGGCGGCGACGACCTGATTACCAAGGTGGTCCGCCATGTCTACTTCCCCTACAACGTGCCCCACGTGGCAGCTCTGGGCCGCATCGCCAACACCAACCACAACTTTGCCACCGCCTACCGCTCCTACGGCTCCCCCCAGGCCTACACCCACTCCGAGTCCATGATGGACCTGATGGCCGAGAAGCTGGGTCTGGATCCCTTCGAGATCCGCTGGCGCAACATCGCCCACGAGGGCGACACCACCACTGCCAGCTACGAGTATCCCCAGTACCCCATGGAGGAGATCATGAAGCGCGCCAAACCCATCTATGAGGAGATGAAGGCCCACGCCAAGGCTGCCTCTACACCGGAAAAGCTGCGCGGTGTCGGCGTGGCCTGGGGCGGCTTCAACGTCACCGAGGGGGTCACGGACGAGGCCTATGCCGATCTGGAGCTGAATCCCGACGGCACCATCACCAAGTACGACACCTACCAGGAGTTGGGCCAGGGCGGCGACATCGGCTCCCTCATGCTCACCCTGGAGGCCCTGAAGCCCCTGGGCATCAGGCCCGACCAGGTCAAACTCATCCAAAATGACACCAAGCTGTGCCCCGACTCCGGCATGTCCGGCGCCAGCCGCACCCACTTTATGAGCGGCAAGGCCACCATCGACGCGGCCAACAAGCTGATGGACGCCATGCGCAAGCCCGACGGCACCTACCGCACCTATGAGGAGATGGTGGCTGAGAACATCCCCACCCGCTGCCGCGGCCGTTATACCTGCACCACGGTGGAGACCCGGGCTGGCAAGCTGTGCCGCATGGACCCCAACACCGGCGTGGGCAACCCCAACCCCGCCTACACCTACTGCTTCAATATCGCTGAGGTAGAGGTGGACGTCAAGACGGGCAAGGCCAGCTGCGTCCGCTTCGCCTGCGTCACCGATGTGGGAAAATTGGGCAATGTGGCGGCCGTTCTGGGCCAGGCCTACGGCGGCATCTCCCACTCCATCGGCTTCGCCCTTACCGAGAACTATGACGACGTAAAGATCCACAGCAATATCGCCCGGTCCGGCGTGCCCTACTGCACCGACACCCCCGACGACATCAATGTGGTGTTCTATGAGCGGCCCGATGAGGAGGGCCCCTTCGGCTCCTCCGGCGCCTCCGAGGCCTTCCAGTCCTCCGGTCATGTGGCCGTGCTGAACGGGATCAGGAACGCCTGCGGCGTGCGCATTTACGAGCTGCCCGCCTCCCCCGATAAGATCAAGGCCGGCATGGACGCCATCGCCGCCGGCCAGGAGCCCTACAAGCCCGAGAAGTACTTCCTGGGCAGCGATCTCTATGAGGAGCTGGAGTACATCAGGGCCAATCCCGTTCCCTTTGGCGGAAATGCCTTCTATGTGCCTCTGGACGACAAGAATGCAGCCCGTCCTTTCTAGACCCGACTGCGATTTCCCTCTCCATATCTCTGTACATGAGGGCCGCAGGCAGACTGCCTGCGGCCCGCTAATTTTATCCCAGTCTGGGAGCTGTGTGCAGCTTCCGGAAACAGCTTGCCGCCTGAATGCCCGAGCGCTCATATGCCGTCCGCCGGTCTGTGTCTGTCTGTGCCTCAAAAGAGTCAGTCAATCCGTGTAAGTTTCATTTCGGAAAAATTTTTATTTCATAAGGCTGGTAAAATGATGTGCAGATATGATAAAATGGAAATAGTATGGCAATCAGACAGGAGGATACGCTATGAAAAATCAGGGGCAAGTATCGGAATCTTTGGGGAGCACACTGCGTAGCCTGCGCCAGCAGTACGGCTTAACATTGCAGGAAATGGCGGAAAAAACCGGCCTATCCGCTGGATTCCTCAGCAAAATTGAACGGGGAGCCAGCCAGCCGACCATCAACAATCTGCAAAAAATCTGTTATGTGCTCCACGTCACGATCAATGACCTGGCCGTTCCAAATTTAGAGGAACCAGCCAGCCGGGAGGAGCCCTCTTCCAAGCTTCCTTCGCTGATTACGCCCGAGCAGCGTTCATTGATCTATAATCTGAATGATGTAGTAAAGCTGGAGTCTATTTTCTCTTCCAGTTCAGATTATAAGCTGGATGCCATGACTTTAGCCGGCGGCAGCGCGGAGTATGTTTCGTCGAAGCACCGATATGATGAGATTGGGATCGTTGCCCAGGGCGCAATGGAAATTCAGTTTGGGAACGGGCAGGTATTTGTCCTCAACGAGGGGGCCGCGCTGCTTATTCCGTCAGATACCGAGCATAAAGTGCGCAAGCTGTCAGAGGGCATCTGCATCAGCTTTTGGTTCAAATTGGTAAGCGAGGAGGATAACCCCGGCATCTGATCCGGCAAAGCGCAGAAGCGGCGGGTCCGCCCACCCTCCTCCGGCGGGGGTGGGCCGTGAACATCCGGCTGGTTCCGCAGGACTTCTGTCCTTGCAAAATGCTCCAGGGGACAGCCCTGCTTCGGGCCATCCCCTGGATAAATTATGGTTTTTTATGATTTGCCCTTGAAAACGGACAGCGCATCCCGATGCATTGATTGTTCTGAGCCGAATAATCGCATACGACCTCCTGCCGCTCCATTTCTATCCCAAGGTGCTCCCGCACAAAATCGACAGCGGCCAGGATGGACAGAAACGAGTCCCGCTTGCAGCATCGGGGGCCGCCGACAGTTCCGATCTGCTCCAACGCCTTCGACGTCATCAGGTTGGAGAGGCCAAAGGGCTCAACGGTCAGCGGGGTGGATTTTGAAATGATCGATACAAACATGCCGGCGCTGATGCCGGCTCCGCAGGCCCCCCAGAAGCCGCAGGTGCCGCCAGGGACGCTTTTACCCCGATTCATCATTTCAATTAGGGCTGTGTGCAGATCAATTTCACCACCCGCGTTTTTATATGCCGTCAGCAGGGCGGCGCCTGCCATGACATGGTGCTCCGGCCCGTGCATATGGCAGAACGGCTGGTTCATCATTTGAGTGATAATTTTAACGGGGTCCTTAGACGTCTCAGAGAGACATGCCCCAATGATGGAGTCCAGGCCCTTCGTGTGGCACTCGCTGCAAACATAGTGTCCATTCATGCACCTGGTCTTGCTGCTCTCCCGCTTGTGGCAGAGAGAGCACTCCATCATCTCATCCGCTTCCAAATACTCCAGGGAATCGCCGCAGATCAGACATTCTTCCTTCATGGCGGATTTGCTCCTTTATCAGATCAATATACACCATTATAACATAAACTGCCGAGCGGAGGCAAGCGCGCACAGCTTTCATCAGCCGGTAACTGCTCCATCCCGGCCGGTTTTTCTTCTTTCCTGAAAAATCTTCCCCGCTTGGCGTTAGGTTTCTGTTAATCCGCTTGTTCTGTCCCCTCCGGATGTGTTATGATAGGCGCGATAGAAAGAGAGGCGGTTCCATGTCTCCCATCTCCAAGGTCACCCGGCGCTACATCCGGGAATTTCTGTTCCGGCTGACGGTCTTTCTGCTCGTTGGCGGGGCGTATTTTCTCTGCCCCGACCGGCTGGACTTTACCGCTCGAAGCCTGTCCTGGCCGCTGCTCCTGCTGTGGGGGGCGGTGCTGGTCTCCATGCTCTCCCAGCTCGACGCCAACAGCGGGCTGACCACCGGATGCCTCAAGCAGTATCCAGGCCGCTTCGACCCCGTCCCGAACTATGACCCTCAGGCGCTGGCCCAGGCGGTGCGCCGGCAGGACAGGGGAGCGGCGCGGGTGGCGGCGGTGTGGCTGGCTGTCAACCTGAGCTTCGGCCTGCTGTACCACCGGGGACTGCTGCAAGCCTCCACTCTGGTGCTCCTGTGCGCTCTGGCCTATCTCTGCGACCTGGTGTGCGTGCTGTTCTTCTGTCCCTTCCAGTTCTTCCTGATGGGCAACCGCTGTTGCGTCAACTGCCGTATCTTCGCCTGGGGCTCCTGGATGATGGCCGCTCCCCTGATGTGCGTCCCCCACTGGTACTCCTGGACCCTGTTTGGGACCGGGCTGCTGGTGCTGTGCGTGTGGGAGGTTCGGTTCCGCCGTTATCCGGAGCGCTTCTGGTTCGGCTCTAACCGGAATCTCCAGTGTGCCTCCTGCAAGGAGCAGCTGTGCCGCTACAAGTGGCCCCGCAGGCGCGGCGGCTGATCTGAAAAGCTGGGCAGGCCCGCCATCGGCGGGCCTGCCGTCTGTTTTTTTGCCTGCAGCAATATGCAGAATGCCTGACAGTAGTCTGTAGGGGCGGCGTCCTCTGCTAGGGAGTGTCCTTTCCGCAGATTTTATGTAGGGGCGGATATCATCCGCCCGTTCTGCCGGTACACACCGTATGATCGTGCGGGCGCACAATGTGCGCCCCTACAGAGATGTCAAAAAATCAATCAGCATGAAATGCGCAGATGGGCACTCCCCTCCGCTATGCCTCCTGTTCAAAGCCGGATTTGCGTGGTATAATGGCCGTATGCAGATTTGCGCTGTCTGCGGCATGTTTTAGGTGGAGAAGCTATGTGGTTTTTATTTGCGTTGGGCTCGTCAATATTCGCGGCGCTGACCTCCATCCTGGCCAAGATAGGCGTTGAGGGCGTTAACTCAACCCTCGCCACAGCCATCCGAACCAAGGTGTCTTTATTAGGCCGTGTAAAAAACATACCTGCACTGGGAACTTTTTACGAAAGCATGCGTCAAAATTTTCTGAAAGGAGATGTGTAACATGAATCAGAAATTAGCAGCCCTCGCGCTGAGCGGCGTACTGCTCTGTTCAGCGGCCGTTCCCACCCTGGCGGCAGGCAGCGCCCCGTCCGCCTTCCAAGTATTGGAGGATGCAGAAATGGAAAATGTTCAATCTCTGCCAAGCAGCGTGCTGGACTATGGAGAGGTCAAGGCGATTCTCACCGGGGCGGACGGAACGGTCACCGGCCTGCACATGGACTGCGAGCAGTCGGGCGAATATGTGATGAGGATCTCCGACGAGACCTTCTGGATTGACAGCGGCAGGCAGGCCCCCGGCTCACCCTCTGATTTGGCGGTGGGGGAGCGGCTCTATGTGTTCCACAGCTCTGTCTCCACCCGGTCCATGCCGCCCCAGTCTGCCGCCTTCGCGGTTGTGCGCAATGTCCCTCAGGATGCGGGCTGCGCGATGTACTGCAAGGTGGAGGCGGTAACGGAGCAGGAGGGGCAGAGCCGGATTACCACGGACAACGGCGGACTGTTTCTGTACGCCGGCCAGGAAACCACTCTGTCCAGCTATACGGGGAACCCCGTAACGCTGAACGACATCCAGCCCGGGACCTGCATTATGGCCTGGTATGAGGCGGTGGCGCTGTCCTACCCCGGCCAGGCCTGCCCGCGGCACATTATGGTGCTGGACCAGGTTCCCGCCGCTCAGACGCTGACTCGCTCCGCCCTGATCGGTCTGCTTCACGAGGCGGAGGGAAAGCCCGTGGTCAACTATTTGATGAACTACAGCGACGTGGACCAGTCCGCGCCCAACGCGGAGGCCATCCGCTGGGCCAGCAGCGAGGGGATTATCAGCGGCTACGGTGACGGAAGGGTCGGCCCCGATGACCCTGTGAGCCGGGAGCAGCTGGCGGTGATTCTCTGGCGCTGGGCGGGCAGCCCCATGCTGATGGACTACCCCGGCCTTGGCAGCTACAGCGATGTGGGAGATATCTCCCTGTTTGCCCAGCCTGCGCTGGCATGGGCACATCAAAAGGGCCTGATCCCCGCCGACGGCCGGCTGGGGCCGAAGGATACGGCGTCTCCGGCTGAGGCGGAGGCCATGCTCACCACCCTTCAAGGGGCGAAAAAGGTTCTGTAAAGGGTGCCCGAAAATTAGACAAAGCCCAGTGGTGCAAGCAGCCAAAAGGGCTCGCCGTCTGTGAAGAGCAGGCGGCGAGCCCTTTTATAGCAGCCATCAGAACGCTCTGACAAACGGGCTGTCCGCTGCCGGCAATTTTGCAGATTGTTGCAGGGCCTGTTTGACCGGGGCGCGTTAAATGCGGGTCAGCTCTGAGCCACGGCGGCAAACCCCTTTTCCAGGTCGGCGATGATGTCGTCGATGTGCTCCGTGCCGATGGACAGGCGGATGGTGTTGGGGTGTATGCCCTGGTCCAGCAACTCCTCAGGGGAGAGCTGGGCGTGGGTGGTGGTGGCCGGGTGGATGACCAGAGACTTCACGTCCGCCACGTTAGCCAGCAGGGAGAAAATCTCCAGGTTGTCGATAAACCTGTGAGCCTCCGGCTGGCCGCCCTTGATCTCAAAGGTGAAGATGGAGGCGCCGCCGTTGGGGAAATATTTTTCATACAGGGCGTGGTCGGGATGACCGGGCAGAGAGGGGTGGTTGACCTTCTCCACCTGGGGGTGAGAGGCCAGAAAGTCCACCACCTTTTTTGTGTTTTCAGCATGGCGCTCCAGCCGCAGGGACAGGGTCTCCACCCCTTGGAGGAGCAGGAAGGCGTTGAAGGGGGAGATTGCAGCTCCAGTGTCCCGGAGCAGAATGGCCCGGATGTAGGTGACGAAGGCGGCGGGACCGGCGGCGTCCACAAAGCTGACCCCGTGGTAACTGGGGTTGGGCTGGGCAATGGGGGCGTATTTGCCAGAGGCCCTCCAGTCAAACCTTCCGCTGTCCACGATGATACCGCCCAGAGCGGTGCCGTGTCCGCCGATGAACTTCGTGGCGGAGTGGACCACGATGTCTGCCCCATGTTCCATGGGCCGAATGAGGTAGGGGGTGCCGAAGGTGTTGTCGATGACCAGGGGCAGGCCGTGGGCGTGGGCAATTTCCCCGGCGGCGTCAATGTCAGGGATGTCGCTGTTGGGGTTTCCCAGCGTTTCCAGGTAGATGGCCTTGGTGTTGGGCCGGATGGCCGCGGCGATGGCGTTCAGGTCGTGAACATCTACGAAGGTGGTCTGAATGCCATACTGGGGCAGTGTGTGGGCCAGCAGGTTATAGCTTCCGCCATAGATGGTCTTTTGGGCCACGATATGGTCCCCGGCCTGGGCCAGCGCCTGGATGGCGTAGGTAATCGCCGCCGCGCCGGAGGCCAGCGCCAGCGCCGCCACGCCCCCCTCCAGGGCGGCGATGCGCTTTTCCAGCACATCCTGAGTGGAGTTGGTCAGCCGGCCATAGATATTTCCGGTGTCCTCCAGCCCGAACCGGGCGGCGGCGTGGGCGGAGTCCCGGAACACATAGCTGGTGGTCTGATAGATGGGCACCGCCCGGGCGCCGGTGGCAGGGTCGGGCTGCTCCTGGCCGACGTGGAGCTGCAGGGTTTCAAATTTATAACTCATGGGAAATATCCCCCTTCTCTGGTGTTGGTGTAAGTATATTCCCATAAACCCACTTTGTCAATAGGGAAATGAGCTCTTAAAATACTGATTTATCCTGCTCTAAATCCCAAAAAACAGTTGCATTTCTGGAAAAACTGTGGTATACTACCCCAGCATTATGCGTGGGAGTGCGGATCATCCGCCCGGTGCCCGGATAAAATGCCGGGTTGGCGGAGGATATGATGCCCCCAGAAGAATAACTGAAAAACAGGAGGAAAAAACTATGGCAGTCGTATCTATGAAGCAGCTGCTGGAGGCCGGCGTACACTTCGGCCACCAGACCCGCCGGTGGAACCCCAAGATGGCCACCTACATCTACACGGAGCGCAACGGGATCTATATCATTGATCTCCAGAAGACCGTGAAGAAGCTGGAGGAGGCCTATAATTTCGTCCGCTCTCTGGGCGAGAAGGGCGAGACCCTGCTCTTCGTGGGCACCAAGAAGCAGGCTCAGGAGGCCATCAAGGAGGAGGCCGGCCGTGTGGGCATGTACTGGGTGAACGCCCGGTGGCTGGGTGGTATGCTCACCAACTTCAAGACCATGCGCGGCCGCGTGGACCGTCTGGCCCAGCTGAAGCGGATGCAGGAGGACGGCACCTTCGACATGCTGCCCAAGAAGGAAGTCATCAAGCACATGGGCGAGATTGCCAAGCTGGAGAAGTATTTGGGCGGCGTGACCGAGATGAAGAAGCTGCCCGGCGCCCTGTTTGTGGTTGACCCCCGCAAGGAGCGCAACGCCATCAACGAGGCCCGCAAGCTCCACATCCCCATCGTAGCCATTGTGGATACCAACTGCGACCCCGACGAGATCGACTACGTGATCCCCGGCAACGACGACGCCATCCGCGCCATCAAGCTGATCTCCTCCGTCATGGCCAACGCCATCCAGGAGGGCCGTCAGGGCCAGGATGCCGCCCCCGCCGCGGAGGCCGCCGAGACCCCCGCCGCCGCGGAGTAATTACAAAATCATGTGTAGGGCGTGACGACCCCGGCACGCCGCCTTAAAAGGCGCACGCGTCGCGCCGGGCCGTCGCGCCCTGCTCTATCACAATATTTTGGAGGTTATTATTATGGCAATCACCGCAAAAGACGTACAGAAGCTGCGCGAGATGACTGGCGTAGGTATGATGGACTGCAAAAAGGCCCTGGTAGAGGCTGACGGCGACTTCGACAAGGCCATCGAGTGGCTGCGTGAGAAGGGCCTTGCCGCCCAGACCAAGAAAGCCGGTAAGGTGGCCGCCGAGGGTGTGTCCCTGGCGATGGTGGCCGACAACGGTGTAGGCGTGCTCATTGAGGTCAACTCCCAGACTGACTTTGTCGCCAAGAACGACGTGTTCCAGGGCTTTGTCAAGGACGTGGCCGCCGTCATTGCCGCTGAGGACCCCGCCGATGTGGAGGCAGTGAAGAACTGCAAATACCTCGGCACCGACCGCACCATCGCCGACGTCACCGCCGACAAGGTGCTGGCGATCGGTGAGAATATCCAGATCCGCCGCTTCATCCGCTATGGCGAGGGAGTGAACGTGCCCTATGTCCACATGAACGGCAAGGTGGGCGTGCTGGTCAACCTGGAGGTTGAGGGCATCGACGCCGCCAAGGTGGTGGAGCTGGGCAAGGACGTGGCTATGCAGATTTGTGCCATGAACCCCACCTATCTGGACAAGTCCGACGTGAGCCAGGAGGTGCTGGACAAGGAGAAGGAAATCCAGCTGGCCATTATGGCCAACGATCCCAAGATGGCCGCCAAGCCTGAAAAGGTGAAGGAGGGCATCGTTATGGGTAAGCTGGGTAAGTACTATGAGGAGAACTGTCTGCTCCAGCAGGCCTTCGTCAAGGAGAACAAGATCTCCGTAGAGAAGCACGTGGCTGCCGTAGCCAAGGAGCTGGGCGGCAAGATCACCGTGAAGGCCTTTACCCGCTTCGCCACCGGCGAGGGCATCGAGAAGGCCGGGGACGACTTCGCCGCTGAGGTCGCCTCCATGATTAAGTAAGCACCAATCCCCTTCAAGCCAGGAGCTTTCGGCACTGCCAATTCAATAAAAGAGCGGATGGACAAAGTCCATCCGCTCTTTTATTATGGCCGCACGGCGCCTGTCATTCAACTCTGGGGAGGAATTACAGCTTTTCCTCCCACTCACCCTGACGGAACCCGACGCGCACAAAGTCGTCCCCTGCCAGAATGGGCCGCTTTACCAGCATTCCATCGGAGGCCAGCAGCGCCAGCTGCTCCTCCTCGCTCATAGAGGGCAGCTTGTCCTTCAGCTCCAGCGCCCGGTACTGCATACCGGAGGTGTTGAAAAATTTTTTCAGCGGCAGTCCGCTGACCCTCCACCAGGTCCGCAGCTCCTCAACAGTGGGATTTTCCTCTTTTATATTCCGCTGCGCGCAGGACACGCCCCGCTCATCCAGGAATTTTTTGGCTCTCTGGCAGGTCGTACATTTGGGGTACCATAGAAACAGCATAATTTCGCGCTCCTTGTCGTTTTTAGACGATCATACCATATTTTCTCAAGTCGCGCAAGTCAATCCCGGCTTAGCTCGTCGGCCAGCATTTTCAGCTCCCCCAGGGTGGACACGGTGATCCCGCTCTCCAGCAGCCGCAGCTGGGCTCTGGCGGGCATCTGGTCCCAGTAGGACAACAGCGCGGCGTCGTGGCCCACCACATCCTGGGGCAGGCGGTAATACTGCTCAAATTGCTCCACAGACACTCCCCTCCCGGAACCAGTCTGCCCAGGAGCGGCGGAACCTATGCGCGGGGGCCGGGCGGCGGACCGCTCCTAAAATTGGAACACCACGCCTGCCACGGCGGCAGCGGCAATAAAGGCCACCGGGTGCAGCTTTTTCAGCGGCGTGTAGCGCATACAGACAAACACGGCCACGGTCAAAATCAGGGCGGGCCAGTTGAGGCCAAAGGTGTGCTCCGCCGCTCCGCCCGCCGCGGTCAGCACCGACAGAGCCACGCTCAGTCCGGCGGAGGCGATGAGGGCGGTGGATGCGGGCCGCAGGCCCTGAAAAACGGCGTCCACCGTTCTGGACTGTCGGAATTTCTGCAAAAAGCCGGCGATAATCACGATGACAATGACCGACGGAGTGACAAGGCCCAGGGTGGCCAGCACCGCGCCCGCCAGACCGCCCAGCGGTCCCCCCGCCATGCTGCCCGTCTGGAAGCCCACATAGGTAGCCATGTTCACCCCCATGGGGCCGGGGGTGGACTCAGACACGGCGATCATGGTGGTCAGGTCCACGTCGGTGAACCAGCCCGTCTGAGCCCCCATGTCCCGGAGAAAGGGGATGGTGGCCAGGCCGCCGCCCACGGCGAAGAGGCCCACCTTGGCAAACTCAAAAAACAATCTGATAAAAATCATTTGCCCTCACCGCCCTTCTTTCCTCCATAGAGGAGATAGCCCACGACTCCAGCCAGCACAATGAGCACCACCGGGGAGGTGAGGCTGTCCATCACAGTCCCATAGGCTCCGGCGCCGAAGCTGACCAGGCTCCCCGCCGCCGACAGGGCCAGCACACACAGGAAGATGGCGATGGCCGCCCCGTTTTTCAGGGTGGACTTGCCCAGCTTCAGCACGCTGGAGGCAATCAGCGCCACCACGGCGGCGTTGATGCCCGCCAGGGCGTGCTGTACCACCGGGATGTCCGCGAAATTAGACAGAAAGGCGGCGATGGCAGTGATAATCACAAGGGAGGGGAACACCACCCCCAGGGTGGTGAGCACGCCGCCGGGGATGCCCCTGTGCTTGTAGCCGATGAAGGTGGCGGTGTTGACGGCGATGATGCCCGGGGTGCACTGTCCCACAGCAAAGTAGTCAGTGAGCTCCTCGTCGGTGGCCCAGCCCTTCTTTTCCACCACCTCCCGCTGGAGGATGGGCAGCATGGCGTAACCCCCGCCGAAGGTACACACCCCCACCTTGGCGAAGGTGAGGAAAAGGTCGAGATAGATGTTCAACTGGTTTCACTCCTATTGATTTGTGTAGGGGGCGGCCTCTGTGCCGCCCTGCCGTTCACAGGCCCGTGGTGGAGAAGGGGGCGGCCTCCGCGCCGCCCCCTGCCGGTCACACGTTGAATCGGAACAGGATAATATCCCCGTCCTGGACCACGTACTCCTTGCCCTCGGAGCGGATGAGCCCCTTCTCCCGGGCGGCGGCCATGCTCCCGCAGGCCATCAGATCCTTATAGGAGATGACCTCGGCCCGGATAAAGCCCCGCTCGAAGTCGGAGTGGATCTTGCCGGCGGCCTGGGGGGCCTTGGTGCCCCGGGTGATGGTCCAGGCCCGGCACTCGTCCTCCCCAGAGGTGAGGTAAGAGATCAGTCCAAGGAGGGTGTAGCTGGCCTTTACCAGCCGGTCCAGGCCGCTCTCGGCCACCCCCAGGTCGTCCAGGAACATCTGCTTCTCCTCGCCGTCCAGTTGGGCAATCTCCGCCTCCAGCTTGGCGCACACGGGGATTACCTGGGCCCCCTGCTCCTTTGCCCGCTGCTCCACCTGGCTGTAGTAGGGGACGGCGGCCGGATTGGAAAAGCCGTCCTCATCCAGGTTGGCGGCGTAGATCACCGGCTTGAGGGACAGCAGCTCGCAGTCGGGGTATTCGGCCCCAATGTCCACCTCGGTGTAGCTCCGGGCGGACCTGCCGTCGTTGAGCCAGGCCCGCAGGCCCTCAAAGTCCTCCGCCTCCCGGAGGAACTTCTTGTCCCCCTTAGCCATCTTTTTGGCCTTGTCGATGCGCCGCTCCACCATCTCCAGGTCGGCCATCACCAGCTCCAGGTCGATGGTGTCCATATCCCGCACCGGGTCGGTAGACCCCTCCACATGGATGACGTTGCTGTCGTCAAAGCAGCGGACCACATGGACAATGGCGTCTGTGACACGGATGTTACCCAGGAATTTGTTGCCCAGACCCTCGCCTCTGGACGCTCCCTTCACCAGGCCGGCAATATCCACAAACTCGATGACCGCCGGAGTGGTTTTCTTGGGGTGATACATCTCCGACAGCTTGTCCAGCCGGGCGTCGGGCACCGCCACCATGCCCACATTGGGGTCGATGGTGCAGAAGGGGTAGTTGGCGCTCTCCGCGCCGGCGTTGGTAATGGCATTAAACAGGGTGCTCTTGCCCACATTGGGCAGACCCACGATTCCTAATTTCATAGTTCTCTCTTCCTCCTGATTTTTCAAGGGTTTCCGCCGGCATTACCGATAGGACTCCGCCAGCTCCTTAAACTTGGGCAGGGCCCGGCGGATCATGTCGGTCTGGACGCAGTAGGAGATCCGGGTATGTCCGGGGGCGCCGAAGCCCGAGCCGGGGACAATGAGCAAATCCAGCTTCTTGGCCCGCTCGCAGAAGGCCGCGTCGTCCGCCTCCAGCGTCCGGGGGAACAGATAGAAGGCCCCCTGGGGCTCCACCACGTGGTAGCCCATCTCCCGCAGGGAGGTGACCAGCAGCCGGGCGTTCTCCTCATAGACCTTGATGTCGGAGGTCAGGTCACAGCACCGGGAGGTGACCTGTTGGAACAGGCTGGGGGCGCACACATAGCCCAGGGACCGGCCCGCCCCCGCCACCGCGGCATATACGTCGCCGCTCTCCGCCGCCTCCTTGGGCACCAGCACGTATCCGAGGCGCTCGCCGGGCAGGGAGAGAGACTTGGAGAAGGAGTAGCACACGATGGTGTCCCGGTAGAGGCTGGGTACCCAGGGCACCTCCACCCCGGCATAGACGATCTCCCGGTAGGGCTCGTCGGAGATGAGGTAGATGGGGTGGCCGTACTCCTGGCTCTTCCTGGTGAGAATACCGGCCAGCCGCTCAAGCGTCTCACGGGAGTACACCGTGCCGGAGGGGTTGTTGGGGCTGTTGATGAGCACCCCCTTGGTGTGCTGGCTGAGGGACCGCTCAAAGATGTCAAAGTCGATCTGGAAGGCCTCGACCTCCGGCGGAATCAGGACCATTTTGGCCCCGGCCCCCTCAATAAACACCTTATACTCGGGGAAGTAGGGGGCAAAGACGACGAACTCGTCCCCGGGACAGGACAGGCCGTTAAACACACAGCACAGAGAGGCGGCGGCCCCCACCGTGAGGTAGAAGCGGTCGGCGGTATAGTCCGTTCCAAAACGGCGGTTCAGCGAGTCGGCAAAGCGCTGGCGGGCGTCGGCTGCCCCCTGTGCGCTGGTATAGGCGTGAATCTGGTCCGGCTGCTCTCTGAGCAGGCGGATGGCCGTCTCATTGACGGCGTCGGGGGAGGGGACGCTGGGGTTGCCAATGGAGAAATCAAAGACATTCTCCCGGCCAACGTGGGCCGCCCGGGCATTGCCGTATTCAAACAGCTCACGAATCACAGACCGGGCGGTGCCCAGCCCCCTCATACGTTCAGAAACCATGGAAAGACCTCCTGCATTTTATCACGGCCGACGCCATCAGACGGGCCGGTTTTTCTGGCTTATTATAGCATAATGGTTTATTGGAGTAAAGCGAAAAATAGATAGCGATTGCTAAAACCAAATGAAAAATTACAAAAAATTGCTATTCGCCCAGAAGTAGACAAATGATTCTTTTGGAATGATGACAGATTTGGAAAAAACTCACCTTTACAAAAAAGGGTGAGAGGAGCTATAATTTAAAAAAATTATAGATATTGATCTCTCAGAGAGGGGGCGGTTAAATGCAGGTCCTGACCGGCAAAGCGATCATGAATCAAATTGTGGCGGGCCGTCTGTGCTTTTATCGCCGCCCTGTGCCCCAGATTCAGATGTACACACACGGGGGCTGGCGGCAGGAGGTCAACCGCTTCCACCGGGCCCAGCAGCTGGCCATCCTGGAGCTGAACACCCTCTACCACCGCGCCCTGAATCAGGTGGGCGACGGGGTAGCCTCTATCTTCCTGATTCACGGGATGCTGCTGGAAGATCACGACTATGTGGAGACCATCCGGACCCTGATCAACGGCCAGAGTGCCACGGCGGAATACGCTGTCCAGATGGCGGAGGTCGGCTTCTCCGCCGCCTTCGCCGCCATGGACAGTCCCTATATGCAGGCCAGGGCGGCGGATATCCGGGACATCTCTCAGCGGGTGCTCCGGGCTCTGATGGGCGGGCGGCAGACGCTGCTGATGGAGGAGCCCGCCATCCTGGTGTCTGACGATTTCCTGCCCAGCGAGGTGATGGACTTCGACCAGCGCCGGCTGCTGGGACTCATCACCCGGAAGGGAAGTCTGGACAGCCACACCGCCATGCTGGTCCGGGCCTACCATATCCCTGCCATTGTGGAGGTCCCCCTCCTCGCCCGATATGAGGGGCACCCCGCCCTGATGGACGGATACACCGGCAGCGTCTACATAGACCCGGAGCAGGAGCAGCTGGAGACTCTGCGTGAGCTCTATCAGGCCAACGGCCGCCCCAAAGGCCTTGCCCGCATATAGCTGGCGGGATGCCTCTTCAAGGCATAGTTCCCCGTCATAGCGTATCCAAACGACAGTGTAAAACCGCGGAAGCCCTGGTGCTTCTGCGGTTTTTTGCGTCCCTCTACTCCTCACGGCCCATCGCCGCCCCTTCAGTCCGATGGAAAGGGAGCCGGGAAACCGGGCAATATTTGTGAGAAACAGAGAAAACCCCGGCGGAGGGAAAATTCTTCTTGACAGTGGAACAGTTTTCCATATAATAAGGCTCAAGTATTTTAGTTAAAATCATTTAGATAAAATACTTGAAATTTTGAAAGGCAGGTAAACTGAAATGGAAATTACCTTTGAGAATGTACGTGACATCATTGTTGAGACGCTGAGCTGCGACGCCGGGGATGTCAAGCCGGAGACCAATCTGATTGAGGACCTGGAGGCCGACTCCCTGGAGATCGTGGAGCTGTCCATGGCCCTGCAGGAGAAGCTGGGCGCCGGCATCGAGGACGAGGACCTGGAGAAGATCCACACCGTTCAGGACATCCTGGACTACATCAAGAGCAAGCAGGCGTAACACGCCAGGAGGCTGCCCATGGAATTACAGGAATTATACGGTCTGATGGACCGCTTTGCCGCCTCCGGCCTGACGGCCCTGGAGTGGAAGCGCGGAGAGGAGAAAATCAGCCTGCGCCGGGAGATGACCGCGGCCCCAGCCATGGCCGCTCCCGCTCCGGCCCCGGCTTCTCCCGCCCCGGCGGAGCGGGAGGAGGGCGAAGTGGTGTCCGCCCCTCTGGTGGGGGTGTTCTACGCCGCTCCCGCCCCGGAGGAGTCCCCCTATGCCGTCCCTGGGACCCGGGTGAAGAAGGGGGACACTCTCTGCCTCATTGAGGCCATGAAGATGATGAGCGAGGTCCCCGCCCCCGCCGACTGCGTGGTGGAGGAGGTCCTGGCCAAGGACGGCGAGGCGGTGGGGATGGGCGCCCCCCTGTTCCGCGTCCGGAGGGTGTAAAGCCATGGTAAAGCGTGTGTTGATTGCTAACCGGGGGGAGATCGCCCTGCGGGTGATCCGGGCCTGCCGGGAGCTGGACATCGAGACGGTGGCCGTGTACTCCCAGGCCGACGAGAGCTCCCTGGCCGCCCAGCTGGCCACCCGGTCGCTGTGCATTGGCCCGGCCCGGGCGGCGGACAGCTACCTCAATCAGGACGCCATCCTCTCCGCTGCTCTGGCAAGCAGGTGCGACGCCATCCACCCCGGCTATGGCTTTCTGTCGGAAAACCCGGACTTTGCCGACCGCTGCGTCCAGGCCGGGCTGAAATACATCGGCCCCTCCGGGGACGTGATCCGGAAGCTGGGCAGCAAATCCGCCGCCCGCACCCTGGCCCAGAGCGCCGGGGTGCCGGTGGTGCCCGGCTCCGACGGGGCGCTGAAAAACGCCCGTCAGGCCAGGGAGCTGGCCGAGAAGGTGGGTTATCCCGTCCTGCTGAAGGCCTCCGCCGGAGGCGGGGGCCGGGGGATGCGTCAGGCCGGCGGATCGGAGGACATCGACCGGGCCTTTCAGGAGGCCAAGGCCGAGGCGGTGGCCTGTTTCGGCGACGGGGAGCTCTATCTGGAGAAGCTGGTGGTCAACCCCCGGCACATTGAGTTCCAGATTATGGCTGATACTCAAGGCCATGTGGTCCACCTGGGGGAGCGGGACTGCTCCATCCAGCGCCGCCGGCAGAAGCTGATAGAGGAGTCCCCCTCCAAGGCCCTCACCCCCGCCCTGCGGGAGGAGATGGGCCGGGCCGCCGTGGCCGCCGCCAAGGCGGCGGGCTATGTGGGGGCCGGAACGGTGGAATTTGTCCTCTCACCCGGCGGACAGTTCTACTTTATCGAGATGAACACCCGCATTCAGGTGGAGCATCCGGTCACCGAGCTGGTCACCGGTGTCGATCTGGTGAAGGAGCAGCTCCGTGTGGCCTCCGGCCTGCCCCTGTCCTTCACCCAGGAGAATATTCAGGTGACCGGCCACGCCATTGAGTGCCGCGTCAACGCCGAGGACCCGGAGCGGGACTTTATGCCCTGTCCGGGAACCACCACCTTCCTCCACCTGCCCGGAGGGCCTGGGGTCCGGGTGGACACCGCTCTGTACACCGGCTATGAGGTGCCCCCCTACTACGATTCCCTGGCCGCCAAGGTGCTGGTCCACGCCCCTACCCGGCTGGAGGCCATCCGCCGGATGCGCCGGGCCCTGGAGGAGCTGATTATCGAGGGCTACCCCACCAACGCCCCTCTGGCCCACCTGATTATGCACGACCCTGAGTTTGTCCGGGGCCGGTATGACACCGGATTCCTGGATAAAAACCTGGACCGGCTGCTGGAGCTGGCCCGGACCTGTGACTGTCTGATGGAGGAAGAGCCGTGAACAGAACATTTTCCCAGCGCCGGGATCGGCTGCTGATCTATCGGGCCATGCGGGAGGGGAAGCTCACATCTTCCCGGCGGAGCAGGTGCTCCGCCTGCGGGGAGGAGAGCCCCAGCCTGGAGTGGGACCGGAACTTACAGGTCTGCCCCAAATGCGGCTTCCACGCCCCCATCGGGGCCTACTACCGCCTTGCCAACATTCTGGACCCCGGCTCCTTCCAGGAGCTGGAGGAGAAGCTGTCCCCCGCTGACCCGCTGCACTTTCCCGACTACCCGGCCAAGCTGGCTGGGCTGGAGGAAAAGACCGGCCTGAGAGACGCGGCGGTGGCCGCTCTGGGAAGGATTGAAGGCCGCAAGGCGGTTTTTGCCGTGCTGGACAGCCAGTTCCTCATGGGCAGCATGGGCACGGCGGTGGGGGAGAAGGTCACCCGGGCCGCCGAGTACGCTGCCCGGAAAAAGCTGCCCCTGGTGATTTTCTCCGCCAGCGGCGGAGCCCGGATGCAGGAGGGCATCTTCTCCCTGATGCAGATGGCAAAGACCGCCGCCGCCATCCAGCGGTTTCAGCGCGGGGGCGGGCTGTACATCTCCTGCTTTACCCACCCCACCACCGGCGGGGTGACGGCCAGCTTCGCCTCCCTGGGGGACATTATGCTGGCTGAGCCGGGAGCTCTTATTGGCTTTGCCGGCCCCCGGGTCATTGAGCAGACCATCAAGGAACAGCTCCCCGAGGGCTTTCAGAGGGCAGAATACCTGCTGGACCACGGCTCTCTGGACCGGATCGTCCCCCGGAAGGAGTGGCGGGCGGTCCTGTCCCAGCTGATGGCCCTGCACGAAGGGGGGAAGCGCTCATGAGCCGCCTGAGTCCTGCGGAAAAAGTGAAAATTGCCCGCCACCCGGAGCGTCCGGGGACGGCGGATTTTATCGACGCCCTGTTTACCGACTTCTTTGAGCAGCGGGGAGACCGGCTGTACGGCGAGGACGGCAGTATTCTGGGGGGCATCGCCCGGTTCCACGGCCAGCCTGTCACAGTGATCGGCCACCGGAAGGGAAAAAATCTGGAGGAAAACCTGCGCTGCAACTTCGGGATGCCCTCCCCCGAGGGCTACCGCAAGGCCCAGCGGCTGATGCGCCAGGCGGAGAAGTTTGGCCGGCCCATTATCACCTTTGTGGACACCCCGGGGGCCTACCCCGGCAGGGAGGCGGAGGAGCGGGGCCAGGGGGAGGCCATTGCCCAGTGCCTGGCCCTGATGAGCGCCCTGGAGGTGCCCGTCATCTCGGTGATTACCGGCGAGGGGGGCAGCGGCGGGGCCTTGGCGCTGGCCGTAGCCAACCGGGTGCTCATGCTGGAGCACGCGGTCTACTCCGTCCTCTCCCCTGAGGGCTTCGCCTCCATCCTGTGGAAGGCCTCCTCCCGTGCGGACGAGGCCTGCGGCGTGATGAGACTCACCGCCCAGGACCTGCGCCGGGGCGGCATTGTCCAGGGGGTCCTCCGGGAGCCTGAGGGGGGAGCCCACACCGACTGGCAGGCCACCTTCCGCACGGTGGACGCCGCCCTGGTGAAGGAGTTGGCCGGACTGGAGAAGATGAAGGGTTCGGCTTTAGCAAAGCAGAGATATGAGATGTTCCGGGCCATGGGGCAGAGCCTGCCCCCGGCCAGGGAGGAGGAGCCATGAGCGCGCCCCGGATTTTAGCCACCGGACGGTGCCTGCCGGAGCGGGTGGTGACCAATGAGGACCTGAGCCGGACGGTGGACACCAGCGACGAGTGGGTGTTCAGCCGCACCGGAATCCACCAGCGGCACTTCTGCACGTCAGAGACCGGACTTGATCTGGCTGTTCACGCGGCCCGTCAGGCCATGGACCGGGCGGGGCTGACCGCCGGGGATATCGGTGTGTGCATCGCGGCCACCTTCACCCCCGACCATGCCAGCCCCTCCACCGCCTGTCTGCTCCAGCGGGAGCTGGGGCTGGAGGAGGACACCCTCTGCTTCGACCTGAACGCCGCCTGCGCCGGGTTTCTCTACGGCCTGAAAACCGCCCACGCCCTGCTCTGTGACGCCCCCCGGCCCTGCGCCCTGATTGTGGGGGCGGAGGTCATCAGCCGGGTGATGGACCACACCGACCGGAACACCTGCGTCCTCTTCGGGGACGGGGCGGGGGCTGCGGTGGTCCGCCGGGAGGAGGGCCGCAGCTGGCACACCGTATTCGGCTCCCGGGGGGACCCGGACAGCATCCGGGTCCAGGGGCCGGGACCGGCCCCCTCCGCCATCCATATGGACGGCAGGGCGGTGTTCCGCTTCGCCGTGGAGGTGGTGGAGAAATCCATCCGACAGCTGCTGGAGGTGGAGGGCCTGGAGTCCGTCAACGACCTGGACCTGGTGGTCTGTCACCAGGCCAACGCCCGGATCATCGACTTTGTAGCAAAGAGACTAAAGGCCCGGGAGGGTCTGTTCTATAAAAATATGGACCGCTACGGCAACACCTCCGCCGCCAGCATCCCCATCGCCCTGGACGAGCTGGTCCGGGACGGGGCTCTGCGCCCCGGGATGCGGATTGTAACGGTGGGCTTCGGCGGGGGCCTGACCTGGGCCGGGGCGCTGCTGCGGTGGTAGGGGTATGTTCGTAGGGGGCGGCCTCTGCGCCGCCCCGTCTTTCCGGACGCCGCCATAAATCGGCGGGGCGGCACAGAGGCCGCCCCCTACATACGCTTTGCAGGGGCCGCCGCCCTCGGCGGCCTGGACTCAAAAGGACGGAGCCATTCAATAAGGAGTGGGAAACCATGAAATTAAACGAAATTCTGGGAACCGAGTTCCCCATTATCCAGGGCGGCATGGCCAACATTGCCACCGGCGAATTTGCCGCCGCCGTCTCCAACGCCGGGGCGCTGGGGCTGATCGGCGCGGGAGGCATGAACGCGGAGCAGCTCCGGGAGCAGATCCGCACCTGTAAGTCCCTTACCGATAAGCCCTTCGGGGTGAACATCATGCTGATGAACCCCGCCGCCCCCGAGATGGCCCGGGTGGTCATTGAGGAGGGGGTGAAGGTGGTCACCACCGGAGCGGGGGTGCCCAGCCAGTTTGTCCCCGCCTGGAAGGAGGCGGGCATCAAGGTATTCCCCGTGGTCCCCGCCACCACCCTGGTGAAGCGGCTGGAGCCCCTGAGGGTGGACGGCTTTATCGCCGAGGGCACCGAGAGCGGCGGCCACGTGGGGGAGCTTACCACCATGGCCCTGGTGCCTCAGGTCTGTGAGGTCACCGATCTGCCCGTCATCGCCGCCGGGGGCATCGCCGGCGGCAAACAGCTGGCCGCTGCCTTTGCCCTGGGGGCCTGCGGCGCCCAGGTGGGCACCTGCCTGCTGGTGAGCGAGGAGTGCCCAATCCACGACAACTACAAGCAGGCCGTTTTAAAGGCCAAGGACAGCGATACCACGGTAACCGGCCGGTCGGTGAACGCTCCCGTCCGTATTTTAAAGAACCAGATGTCCCGGGAGTATTTAAAACAGGAGCGGGCTGGGGCCTCCCGGGAGGAGCTGGAGAAATTTACCCTGGGCTCCCTGCGCCGGGCGGTTTTCGACGGCGACACCAAGACCGGCTCCCTCATGTGCGGCCAGAATGCCGGCCTGCTCCACGAGATCCGCCCCCTGCGGGCCATTCTGGAGGAGATGATGGGGGATTGCAGGACCGTCCTGACGGAGACGGAGGAAAAATGGCGGTAAGAATTGGCAGCAAGACCCTCCCCCTGCCTATCCTTCAGGGGGGTATGGGCGTAGGGATCAGCCTGGACGGGCTGGCCGGAGCGGTGGCCGCGAAGGGCGGTATGGGGACCATCTCCACCGCCGCCTGCGGCTTTCAGGAGCCGGACTATGAGACCGATCCCCAAGGGGCGAACCTGCGGGCCCTGGAGCGCCAGGTCCGCCGGGCCAGGGAGCTGGCCCGGGGAGCGGGGCTGGTAGCGGTCAACGCTATGGTGGCCACGGCCCAGTACGCCGACAGCGTCCGCACCGCCCTGCGAGCCGGGGTGGACGCGGTGGTCAGCGGGGCGGGCCTG
>NZ_QWKG01000072.1 GCF_009911595.1 Colidextribacter sp. OB.20 | reverse complement strand
TAGTTTGTTGTTCCCTTTTTCACCCACTCAAAATTTTTCCATTTTAGGGCTTGACTTTTGTTTGCAGGACTTCTTTCCCGCCGCCGAGGCGCCAAGCAGCGCCGCCATGGAGCTGATCTCATCCTCCATTTGTATGTATATACCCCCCACCTTGGGCAGCATCTTGGAGGAATACTCCGCAATTTCGGAGCTGGGCGAAATGGGATATCCCGCATAGAAACGAGCCCCTGCGGCAATGGCTCCCTCAACAATGGCGATATTCCCTTCAATAAAACGCTTTTCGCTCTTCATTGCATAACCTCCTCCACTTCAATTGCGAAGTCCGGACAGCGCATTTGGCACAGCTTGCAGCCAATGCACATTTCCGGAGCTTCTACGGTCGGGCAATGCCCTACCGTCTGTGATAAAACCTTTTTGGGGCAGAAATAGGAACAAATGCCGCACTGCTTGCAGTTCTTTTCACTCACTGTGACTTGAAACCGTTTTGCCGTTGTCTCACGCACTCCCTTACCCTGTTGAACTGTTGTTTCTGCTGTTCCACCTGTCACATGGTATAAAAGGCTTCCGGCAACTCAAGCCAAAGCGCCGGAAGCCAAATCGTTTCCTTTTGTTTCCCCGGAAAGCGGGTTGTTTTATCTGGTTTTACCGCACCGGAGCAAAGACCTCTTCCCTGGTGAACTTGCGGGAAATCAGCCCCTGCGCCACGCAGTAGTCCATACAAACCTCCAGCGTGTGCCATACGGCGTCCTGACCGATTCGGATCGCAGGAGACAGCTCACCGGCCTCCTTGGCAATCTCATAGCCCTTCTTGAGCATGTCATAGACCTCTTGGACCGCCTCAGGATGGTTCTGAATCATATCCTCAGTGACCGTAATCATGTGATTGATCGGCATAGCATTGTGTTTAGTGCGCCAAGCCTCCACAACCTCGTCCACGTTGGGGACTACCGACTTCAGGTTGGTCCCTTTCGCATTGCGGGGCCCCAGTATGATGGCTTTGCAGTCGCCAGAGGTAATCAGGTCCATGGGCTTGGTGCCTTCGGGCGCACGAAGGACATTGGAGGGACTGACATAACCGGCCACATGGGGCGCCTCGGTGGTGACCCATGTCACATCCTCAGGAGCGATGCCGAAGTGTTCCTGAAGTGCGCCGTGGCACCACAGGCCGGTGGTCTGGGTATAAGCCCGAACAGCAACACGGGCGCCCTTTAAGTCGGCGGGTGTCACGACGCCCTGAGCGGGATCATACTAGATGCTGCCGTGGTGGAAGGAGCCCAGGCAGACAACCGGAAGCAAGCGAAGCGGCTTTTTAAAATCCAGCGCCTGGAAGAAAGTCCCCACCGCCATCTCACAGACATCATAGGGCTGGCTCTCCACCTGATCGTCAAACGCTTCGTGGGCGAATTTAAACTCCGTAAAGTTCAAGTGGACCTTATCGCTTGTGACCCGTCCGTCCTTTAAAGGTAAGGTGTGGGGATAGCTTTCTGTGACCATTTTCAGTTCCAGCATGTAACAGTTCCTCCTTAATTATTTTGGCTCTATCGCGGGCCTGTGGTTAATTCTTATCAGGTCTCATAAAAAGATTTTAATACGGACCGCCTTCTCTGTAAAATACACATAATAAATGATTCATAAAAAACTTTTATGCGCCACAAGCTCAATTGAAATATGTCATCGTAAGTAAACCGTTTCCAATGTCCAGGACAATTTTTTGGCAGTAACAGATAAAGAATAACTACCGTTTTGGATAAAAAATACAATGAAGCTTGGGCTTTTATTGTTTGGGAAAATATGCTATAATAAAGTTGGATTCCCTAGTGGCCAGAGCAGAGCTTTCAGGGCAATCGTGCATTGCAGAAAATGCAAAATGATTTTTCGCTGCAATGTAAAGGGACAGCTAACCAAATCTGAAAAAATTTTTTGCAACAAAACACCCTCTTCAAAACATACAGGTGTAGAGGGTGTGGAAAGGGGGTATTATGGATTTTAATTTGAGTAATTCTTCAGATCATCCAGCATGTTTTGATATATCCTCGGCGAAACTGGATTCTATGACTGTTTCTGAACTGGCAGATGCTATGGAAGAGGCCATAGACCTGATGACTGAAGAAGATTATGATCCCGCTATCATTGATGCGTACTTGGATGCTATGGATCGTAAATCTCTAATTTCAGGTGATCTGGACACTCAAACTTCCTATGATGATTTTATTGAAAAAATACAGTCTGTAGTTTCAATAGAGACGCCACGGTCTCAGCATCAAGCTCCAAAACCTTTCTGCTATATGCTTCGTACCGGCCTGGTGGCTGCTTTGATTACAGCCTGCCTGTTTGGAAGTCTTGTTATTGTACAAGCATCCGGAATAGATGTGTTTGGTGCGATTGCCAATTGGACAGAAAGTGTATTTGGTTTCGGTTCCCTTCCGAGCGACGAAACTCCTAATAATCCCTCTGTTATTGCACACGATATGGGCTCCGATACGCAAACCATCCCGGAAGGGCTCCAAGAGTTCCAGCTGGCATTAACGGAACGCAATATACCCATGCAAGTCCCTAAAATACCGGAGGGGTTTGAAACCATAGAATCTGAGTTGCATATTGACCCTGCAACTAACGACATAGATTTTTATGCCAGATACATGCGAGATTCAAATTATATTGTATTTATTTTGAACCAATTTGGTGGATCATCTAGTAGAGTATATGAAAAGGATGGCTTGGAAGTTGAAGTATATGAATATGCCGGAGTTACTCACTATATTTTCAACAATGTGACCAATATAACTGTTGCTTGGTGTACAGATGCCTTAGAGTGCAGTATCGCAACAGACTTAGATTCTGCCACTGTGAAAGAACTGATACGATCAATGTATGAGGAGTAGATGATTGTGAAAAGAAAGCGTTTTATTTCTCTTTTTATGGCTGCGGTATGTATGTTTTTGTTTGCCGTGCCTGCCTTTGCCACTACCAGGGCCAGTATCCAAATTAATCAATATGACATGAAAGTGACTCCGGTTGCCGGCACTTTAAATATTTATTTTTCGGTTGTTGGAAACAACGGGATGGATAAAATTGGATGCGAAAGTATTTATGTGTATGAGAAGTCTGGCTCTCGCTGGGTTTTGACAGACAGCTGGGATGAAGATGATGACGGAATGAGCCGTACTGATTCTGCGTTCAAGACGAACACGATATATTGTGACAGCGAGGCCGGAGTCGAATACAAAGTGGTTGTAACCATCTTTGCGGAAAATAGTGCCGGTCGGGATTCCCGTACCAGAACGATTTATGTTACAGGCAGGTAAAGTATAGGTCTTGCAGTGATTGCTTTCATATTCGGAAAATTAATTTGTTCCCCTGTTTCTTCCGCCCCACCTTTATTGGTCGGGGCGGAAATTTTTTTAAAGATTATCATCGCAAAATGATGTATTCCTGAAATATACAGGTAAAGGTCCGAAAGAGTTTGATGCTTGTAAGCAGGGAAGTTCTAATTCCTTCGGACAATAAGACTCGCCCTTTGGGCGTATTGACATTTTTCAAACAAGCCCTGGACATTTTTTCTGAAAGGGTATGGTAATTTTTATTTGATATGCTATAATGTAGGTCAAAAGATTCCCATATACGGTATCGCAATCGTACCGGAAATGCGGCAAATTGTGAGCAATGAAGTTTAAAAAGCGGAAACTTGCTCCAAATTCTATCTATCAAGAGAGATCAAAAGGAGTCTGAACACCATGAAAAAACCGCGGATCGACATATCTCTTCTTGCGGACAGCGACCGCCAGCGGCTGGTCCAGCGGGCCGCCGTCCTGCTGGTATGCCTGATTTCCTTTGCGCTGGCCTTTCTCTGCATGAAGCGCTTTGGATTTTACAGCACCGACTACTCCCCGGATGAGGGGCACTATATCGACATGGCCAGGCGCCTTCTTTCCGACCATGTCTACAGCTACTGGGGGGAGGGACCTGACGCCTACACCCCCTATGGCTACCCCGTCTTTCTGGCCGTTGGCATGGCGATTTTCGGCTCGGACCTGAACGGTCTGCTGTGCCTCAAGATCGTCCACTGCGTGCTGATTGCCGCCACAGTGCTGCTCACCTATCTGCTGGGCAAAATGCTCACCGGGAAATTCAGCGTGGGCTTTATTGCCTGTTTCCTCATCGCCTTCAACCCCTCCTACTACTTCTATGGCACCAAGCTGCTCACCGAGCCCCTCTACTTTTTCTATATGCTGCTCTTTTTCCTGACCTTCCTGTGGGCGAACCAAGGGGACAAGCCCTGGCGCTACACGCTGTCGGGCGCCCTGTTTGCCCTGGCTATGATGGTGCGTCCTCTGATTGTGGTTATTCTGCCCTTCGTCTTTCTGCCCAGCTTGGTGCGGAACTGGAAGAAGTGGCGGGCCTTCCTCACCCCCCTCCTGCTGTTTCTGGCGGGCTTCGTGGCGGTGTGCCTGCCCTGGTGGATCAGAAATCTGGTCACTCTGCACCAGTTCATCCCCCTGGCCACCCAGACCAACCCCATTTACGCCGGTCTCTCTCCCGCCCTGTCCGGCCTGCCTGAATCCATCTACGCCGGCCCCGCCCCTGACCTGACGGGTCTGGCCGATCCCGGCAGCTTCTCCGGCAATCTGAAGCTGATGCTCCAGCTGTTCCTGGATGACCCCGTTGGGATGACCTATTGGATGACCTTCGGGAAGTTCTATATCATCTTCATGCAGGATGTGGGCACTCAGTTCAATGCGCTGGTGACGTTTATTTGGAACGTGAACGTCTATGTGGGGCTTTTCGGCGCCCTGCGGGCTCTGTTCACCCGGCGCTGGTGGGGACTTGCCCTGGTGTTCTGGGTTTATTTAGCGGCCTCCTTCCTCTTTGTCCCTGTCATCCGCTACGCCCTGCAATATCTCCCATTCATGGCCATCTTCGCCGGCGACCTCCTGGTCTGCGCCTTCACGCACCGGGACGAGCCGCTAAGCCAGCTCTGAACCGTAAAACCGCCCGCCGGAACCTCCGGCGGGCGGTTTTCATCTGTCAGCGGTTGACCTCGCGCTTGTCTGTCCGGCCCATGAGCCAGTCTATGGAAACCTGGTAAAACTCAGCAATAGCTAACAACTTATCTGACCGGGGCATTACGCCACGTTCCAAATCCTGATAACCCCGAATTGACATATTTATCACTTTCGCCATCTCAGCTTGGGTCATACCGTGTTCTTTCCGAAGTAGACGAATTTTTTCCGAAAACATAATATCCCCTCTTGACACGCAGTAATCTGCATGTTACAGTATAGGCAGTTAACTGCACAAAAAGGAGGAATCCTAAAATGGGCAACGAAATCCCCCTAATCATAAAACTGCTCTACCGCGGCATGGTCACCGGGCCTGAGCCAAGGCTCTGGCCCGATGAACTGAAAGACGACCCTGTTGCCGGCCACGGCCTCTGGTCCTTTTACAGCGGACTGCGCATAGGCCTCCAGCTGGGCAGCGCCTGCCTGGAGGAGCCTTAAAGGCCCCCTTCGCAAAGGGGGCTCCCGGCAAAGCCGGGTGGGGGTTTTCTCCAAAATGCCGCTGCGGTGACGAAAACCCTCCCCCACCGCCTTTGGCGGCGGTCCCCCTCCCTTTGCGAAGGGAGGCTTTTGCTGAGGCCTGAAAGTCACCGCTTGTCCTTTTTGCTCCGCCGCTCCTCGTCCACCTCATAGGCCTTGATAATCTTCTGCACCAGGGCGTGGCGGACCACGTCGGCCTCCCCCAGCCGGAGGATGGCGATGTCCTCTACCCCCTTGAGCACCCGCATGGCCTCCCGCAGGCCGGACACCTTGTCGGCGGGCAGGTCGATCTGGGTGATATCGCCGGTGATGACGATCTTGGACCCGAAGCCCAGCCGGGTAAGGAACATCTTCATCTGCTCCCGTGAGGTATTCTGGGCCTCGTCCAGGATGATGAAGGAGTCGTCCAGGGTGCGCCCCCGCATATAGGCCAGGGGCGCTACCTCGATATTGCCCCGCTCCAGATACTTCTGGTAGGTCTCGGGGCCCAGCATCTCGAACAGGGCGTCATACAGGGGCCGCAGGTAGGGGTCCACCTTAGACTGGAGGTCGCCAGGGAGAAAGCCCAGCCGCTCCCCCGCCTCCACCGCCGGCCGGGTGAGGATAATCCGGTTGATCTCCTTGGCCCGGAAGGCGGCCACGGCGGCTGCCACCGCCAGATAGGTTTTTCCGGTTCCGGCGGGGCCCACCCCTACAGTGACCACATTGTTCCTGATGGCCTCCACATACCGCTTCTGGCCCAGGGTCTTGGCTTTGATCGGCTTGCCCTTGGCGGTGACGCAGATCACGTCTCCCGCCAGCTGGACGATCTGGCTCTCTCTGCCCTCCTTTACCAGCTGGACAATATAGCGCACATTCTGCTCGTTGATGCTCTCCCCCTTGGAGGCCAGGGTCATCAGGCTCTCGATGGCCTTGACGGCGTACATGACCCCCTCCGGGTCCTCTCCCGCCACCTTGAGCATGGAGTCCCGGCTCACCACCGTGACCGCCATCTCGTGCTCAATGATGCGGATGTTCTCGTCGAAGGAGCCGAACACGTTGATGGTCTCCTCCAGACGCTCTAAGCTGATGGTCTGTTCTGTCATGAGTAAATGATCTCTCCTTGGTTTATTCAATCGCCTCCCTTCGCAAAGGGAGGTGGCATCCGCGAAGCGGATGACGGAGGGTTTACTCTGTAAAAACCCCCCACCCGGCTTCGCCGGGAGCCCCCTTACAAAGGGGGCCTTATCCTTGTTCTTCCCCCGGCCGCTCCTCCCCGATCTCCTCCAAACACCGGGCGGTGAGGGTTACCTCCAGCCGTCCGCCGGACACCCGGGCGGAAAATTGGAACTCCTCCACCTGGCCGTCCTCCCCAATGAGGGCGGTCAGCCGTTTTTGCAGCTCCTCCTCCAGCAGGGCCTGGGCAGCATCCTGGTCCGCCTGGACGGTCCGTGTGTCATAGGCCCGGAAGGTCTCCCGGCTGAGGAACAGGGGCAGCGTCTGGCCGTCCGGGAGGCGGGCCTGACGCACTACGGTCATTTTATCATACATTGGCCAGACAATACCAGTGTTTCCAAAAATTTTTATTCGCTTTCCAAAAATATTTACCGACCAGACACTTTTTTCCTTCCCGGTGTAGTCCTTCACCGCCGTCTCCAGGGGGAGGGCCGCGGTGAGGGTGCGCCAGGTGCGGGCCCAGACCCGGCCCCGGGCGTGGGTCTGGTACTGGACGACGGGGCTGTCGCTGTACAGAGGCGGCTCCATGGACACCGTCCCGGAGATAAGCACATCGCCCTTCGCCACCACGTCCCCCTCCTGAACCAGGGCCTCTCCCCGCTCCGGCTCCAGGTGGGTGACGACCCCGTCCGCCTGGGCCACGACGTCATAGTACCCCGACTCGTCGATCCGCTCTGGCTGCTTGATTACCTCCCGGACAATGACCTCCACCCGGGTGCCGTGGAGATTGATAGCCATCCAGGACAGGTCCTTCAGCTGGAGCAGAGCCTCCTGGGCCAGCTGCTTGCAGGGCAGGGCGGGGCCGTAAGCTCCCGGGCGCACTCCCAGCTGGCGCAGCTGGCTCAGGATGACAGCGGTGGGGACGTTCTCATTGCCGGTCACTTCCACCGTGAGGACAAACCGGGACAGAAGGCTCACCGCGCACAGAGCAAAGATCAGCCCGGCCAGGAAGGCGTACCGGGTGCGGAACCGGCCCAAAAAGTCGGGCAGGCCCCGGCTGGACTCCCGCACCACCTCACACCCCGCCCGCAGGGCCAGTTCCTCCAGCAGACCCAGGGTGTGCCGGCGGGTGGTAAAGCGGACGGTGTGCTCGTCCAGCCACTCTATGGCCCAGAAGTCGATCACCTCCTGGGCGCACAGGTTAATCAGCCGCTCAGGGAACAGGCCCGTCAGCCGGACGCAGACCATTCCCCGGATAAAATTCATCAGATGACGCATGGAATCTCCTCCCTGACTGTAGGGGGCGGCCTCTGGCCGCCCACGGAACATATATCCCAAGGAACGGGCGGCCACAGGCCGCCCCTGCCGCGCTACGCCAGGGTAATCTGGGAAATCTTCCCTGTAATCAGCAGCTCCAGCCCGGTCATGGCCCGCAGCTCCAGCTCCTGACCCGCAATCTTGATGAGAAACACGCCGCCGCTGACGTGGATTTCCTCCCGGCCGTAAGCCAGGATGCCCTTGTGGTTTTCCACCCGCAGCTCCCCGTCCCCCACCAGCTCCAGCTTGGGCAGCCCGGCCACCGCGTCGGCGGGCAGGTCGAAGGTCTCCGCCGCCCGCTCCAAAAATCCAATACGCCGGGGCTTTTGTGACATAGCAATCACCTCTCCCCTATCTATATGACGGGGAGAGGTGAAACTTTCTGCCTTTTTAGCTGTGGACCAGGGGCTCGTAACCCTCATATACCCGCTCCCTCCCCCGGACCAGGGGGCCGCGGTAGACATAATAACTCCAGTGGGAGTCCATAAAGCCGTCGCTCACCTCCACCAGGGTCTGGCCCCGGTACTCCACCACCCGCTCGTCGTCTCCGCAGGCAAAGATGAGCATCATCGGCCCCACCCACAGAGCGATCAGGAGCACAAGAGCCGTAAGGAGCAGGAGCGCCCCCTTGACGGTCCTCCGGACAGCGGCGCTCACCATCGGCCACGACCTGGGCAGCAAGCAGGCCATGGTAAAAATCAGACCGATCCAGCCGCTGACCAGCATCACGCCGAACAGCACCGCCGACGGCCCGCCGCGCCAGGCCAGACCGAACCGTCCCAGCACAGCGCCGCCCCCGATCAGCAACCCCGCCGCTGCCAGAAATACCGCCGCCGCGCATGTCAAGTGCCTGAAGTGTTCCTCTCCCTTGCAGTACAGCAGACAGTACACCCCGGCGACACCCAGCACTGGGACGCCCAGCGCAGCCAGAGTAAACATCATTTGAGACAGTCCAAACATATCAGATCTCCTCTTTGTCCAGGACATTCTCCATATGGGCCGCGGCCAGATTGACAATCAGCGTGGTGACCAACAGGAACAGCGCCACCTTGCGCACCGCATCGATGGTGTCCACTATCGCACCCCAGTCCTCAATGTCGATCAAATGCTCGTTATAGCGGATTTGACACCAGAAGGCCAGCGCACACGCCCCCATGCTCAGAATATGCCCATAGCGCCCTGTTCCACCTTTTCTCTTTGCCATGCGCCCAAGCTGGAACACAGGAATAGCCCAGCCCACCAGCCCCAGCGCAACACTGGCTAAATTCAACATTCCGTAGTTCAACACAAAACCTCCTCAAGTATTTGGCTCCCGTTCCTCCGTGTCCAGCTTGTTTTCCGCCCAGGCCAGGAACAGGTTAAGCAGAAGCGTAATGACAAGCAGGGTCAGGGCGATGCCGTTCACCGCCTCATAGGTATCCTCCAGGCCGGACCAGTCGCCGTGGGCCACCCGCAGGCCATAGCTGCGCAGCATATTCCAGATTGTCAGACAGCACGCACCCATGCTCAGAACAGGGGCAAAGTGCCCCAGGCCCCTTCCGCCCTTTACCAGCCGCCTCATTTGAATGATTGGCACAGCAAGTCCCAAAAGTGCGAACACAATACCCATTTCAATCCTCCTTGTCACTGATTCAGCGGCACAGCGCAGGTCTCCCAAACCCCCGTTCCGGTGTCGTAGTGGATGATTGCCTGACCCTCCGCCCACTCTATTTCATAGCGGCCCTCACGAAAGGGCCAGCAGTCGCGCACCTCGTACGACACGCCGGTGCTTTGAATCCAGAATGGTCCGGCAGGCCGATAAAAGCTCCCCCAGACCTTGAAAAGCCAATTCTCCTCACAGACCACCAGCTCTGTCTCCCCTGTCGGGCCACGAAGCGGGATGTATTCGGGGCTGGTATTGAAGTAAAACACGAAAAACAGCAGCATTAGCAGGGCCAGTGTCTCCACGACCAAGGCAAAAGCCAGTGCGGCCACCCGCTCCCAGCCCTTCAGAAACGCCGCAATGGCCCCGTCCCCCCAGACCAGCAGGGTCAGCAGAAAGACCATCCCCAGGACCGCCATGATATCCCCGCCGCTCACCTGGCCGATCAGCAGAAGGCCTCTGCCGCTGACCAGCAAGAGCAGGGCCGCTCCCCCGGCGCACATCGCCAGCAGAGCCCAGATTACTCCTTGGAACCGTTTCCATGTCATGTCCGGCTCAACCCCCATTGAACGAATACGCCCAGACAGAGCCAGAAGAGCAAAAACCCAATACACGCAAAGGACAGGGCAATCCAGACCTTCACCAATAGTTTACATAATATTTCTTTTATCTGGCAGGCTTTCTTTTTCACAGGGCATCCTCCTCCCTATCAGGGACAAACTCCAAAATATCCCCAGGCTGGCAGTCCAGAGCCTTGCAGATGGCCTCCAGCGTGGAGAAACGTACCGCCCGGGCCTTATTGTTCTTCAAAATGGACAGGTTTGCCATTGTTATGTCAACCTTTTGGGCCAGCTCCCCCAGGGACATCTTTCGTTTGGCCATCATCACATCCAGGTTTACCATAATCGCCATAGCCCCACCCCCTAAATGGTCAGGTCCTGGTCCTCCTTCAGCTCCGCCGCCTGGCGGAACAGGGCGGACATCACCTGAAAGAGCAGGCCCCCCATGAGGAACGCAGGGATAAACAGGGCATTGTAGGTAAACAGGGGGGCAATGCTTCGATAGTAGGCAAACCCCCAGACCAGCCGGGCCAGCGCCGCACCGGAGATCACCCAGCAGCACACCGCCGCCTGGTGCAGGGCTTTGGCGTTCTTCCTCTGGAAGGGGTTCCCCTCCAGGATCGTGTCCAGCACCCGCTTCGCCTGCCAGAGAATGGAGGCGGTACAGCCGCCGCACAGCCAGAAGAAAACCGTCAGCAGGGCGCTGTGCCAGTTCATCCAGACCGCCCAAAAACTGATCAGGCAAAACATCAGCACATGGCCCAGGGTGTGAGCTGTGTAATTCGGCAGTTCTTCCCTTAAATACACCAGCATGGAGCCCAGTTCTCTCTCCGCAACCAGCCCGGCAAAGCCCGGCACCAGCAGCAGACAAAGCAGATTCAGCAGGAAAACGATCCAGACCAGCAGCCGCAAAACCTCCGCCAGGCGCTGGACAGCAGTCTTTTCCATGGGTAATTCCTCCTCTCGGTTGGCCCTATCGTAGCATACGCAAAACCGATTGTCAATATATTTTTATTGTTTTTCGATAAATTTTAGGATAAGGAAAAGGCCCCCTTGCAAAAGGGGGCTCCCGGCGAAGCCGGGTGGGGGTTTTCTCCTATAAGAGTCTGTTGTGTCTCGGTAGGAGAAAACCCTCCGCCATTTGCTCCGCAAATGCCACCTCCCTTTGCGAAGGGAGGCTTTTGGCGCTCTCCTGTCAGCCTCCGTTTTTGGCAAAGTGGTCGCACCAGGGCCGCAGGGTACACTCCGCGCACTGGGGCCGCCGGGCCACGCACACCGCCCGGCCGTGGAGAACCATGCGGTGGCAGAAGTCGTTGGACTCCTCCGAGGGCAGGACGGCCCGCAGCTGCATCTCCACCTTGGCCGGGTCCTTGGTGCCGTCAGTGAGGCCCAGCAGGCCGGTGATGCGGATGCAGTGGGTGTCCGCCACCACCACGCCGGGGGTGTGGTACACGTCCCCCAAAATCAGGTTGGCCGTCTTTCGCCCCACGCCGGGGAGCTTGAGCAGGTCCTCCATGGTGTCCGGAACCCTGCCGCCGTAGTCCCGGAGGAGCATCTGGGAGGCCAGAACGATGTCCCTGGCCTTGGCCCGGAAAAAGCCGGTGGAATGGATGTACTCCTCCACCTCGGCAATCTCCGCCTCCGCCAGGGCCTCCAGGGTGGGAAACCGCTTGTACAGGGCGGGGGTCACCTTGTTCACCCGCTCGTCGGTGCACTGGGCGGCCAGCCGGACGGAGAAGAGCAGCTCGTAGTCCTTTTGGTACTCCAGGGAGCAGATGCCGTCTGGATAGAGGACCTTCAGCTCCTCCACAATGGCGCGTATCTCTTCAGGAGTCTTGTTCATAGCGCTTACCTCTTATCTCTTTCTCTTATCGTAGCTCAGCCACAGTGACCCCGTCCTCCCCCTCGCCGTACCGGCCGGGGCGGAAAGACTTTACATAGCGGCTGCGCTTCAAATACGCCCGCACAGCGGAGCGCACCGCGCCGGTGCCCTTGCCGTGAACGATGGTGACCGTCTCCAGCTTTCCCATCATGGCAGTATCCAGAAAGCGCTCCAGATTGGCGACGGCCTCGTCGGTCATCATCCCCCGCAGATCCACCTGACTGGGGACAGCGGCGGCGCGGATGGTCCGCTCCGCCCGGGCGATGATTTTCCGGGTCTCCTTCTGGGCCTGGGTCTCCCCCTCCACCACCCGGACCTCCTCCTGCTTGGCGGAGATCTTCAAAATACCTGCCTGGAGCTGGAGGGAACCGTCCTTGTTCACCGACAGGACCGTAGCCTTTGTGCCCATAGACACCAGCTCTACCGTGTCCCCCGCCTTCGCCGGGCGGGTGGGGGGCGGGGGCTCCACCTCGGGGGCACTTCCGCCGATATTCCGCTCCGCCTCGTTGAGCAGCCGCCGGGCCTCCGCCCGGCCGTCGTTCACCTGCTGCCAGTCCAGGTCCTGGCGCTTTTTCAGCTCCTTCAGCTCGGCCAGGGCCAGGTCGCTGGCGGCTCTCGCCTCCTCGATGATGGCCCGGGCCTCGGCGTTGGCCTTCTCCACCACCTTCGCCCGCTCGGCCTCCAGCTTCTCCCGATACTCCCGGGCCTTCTCCGCACTCTGCTCCATGTCCAGCTTGAGCCGCCGGGCCTCGGCCCGCTCCCGCTCCATCTCCTGCCGCTGCTGGTCCAGACGGGTGAGCACATCCTCAAACCGGACATTCTCCGCATCCAGTCGGGCGGCAGCCTTCTCGATGATATACTCGGGCAGACCCAGCCGCCGGGAGATGGCGAAGGCGTTGGATTTGCCGGGGATGCCCAGCACCAGCCGGTAGGTGGGGGCCAGGGTCTCCACGTTGAACTCGCAGGAGGCGTTCTCCACCCCGGGGGTGGTCATGGCGTAGACCTTCAGCTCGGCGTAGTGGGTGGTAGCCGCAACCTGGGCTCCGATGCCCCGGGCGGACTCAATAATAGCGGCGGCCAGCGCCGCCCCCTCCACCGGGTCGGTGCCCGCCCCCAGCTCGTCGAAGAGGATAAGGGTATCGCCGTCCGCCTCCCCCAGGATGCCCACGATGTTGGTCATGTGGGAGGAGAAGGTGGACAGGGACTGAGCGATAGACTGCTCATCGCCGATATCGGCCAGCACCCGGGAGAAGACCCGGACCGTGGAGTCGTCCTTGGCCGGGACATGCAGGCCGCACTGGGCCATGAGGGTGATGAGGCCCAGGGTTTTCAATGTGACCGTCTTGCCGCCGGTATTGGGGCCGGTGATGACCAGGGTGTCAAACCGCTCCCCCAGCTCCAGGTCGTTGGCAACCGCCTTTTTCTGATCCAGCAGGGGGTGCCGGGCCCCCCGCAGGTGGAGGTACTTGTCAGACAGCTTGGGCTCGGTGCACTCCAGCTTCAAAGACAGCTTTGCCCGGGCAAAAATGGCGTCCAGCCAGATGAGGAGCTGGTAGTCCTCCGAAATGTCCTCCTTATGGGCGGCGCACTGGGCGGACAGCTCGGCCAAAATCCGCTCGATCTCCTTTTTCTCCTTAGCCAGCAGCTCCCGCAGCTCGTTATTGGCCTTGACGACCCCCATGGGCTCGATGAAGAAGGTGGAGCCCGAGGAGGACACGTCGTGGACCAGGCCGGGGATGGCGTTCTTGTGCTCCGACTTCACGGGCACCACATAGCGGTCGGAGCGGATGGTGATGATGGACTCCTGCAAATACTTGGACTGGTTGGAGGAGATCAGCTTTTGGAGGATATCCCGGACCTTGGACTCGGTGGCCCGCATGTGCCGGCGGATGGAGGCCAGCTCCGGGCTGGCGGAGTCGGCCAGCTCGTCCTCCCCCACAATGGAGTTGGTGATGGTGTCCTCCAGAAATCGGTTTGTGGTCAAGGCCCGGAACAGGTGGGAGATGGAGGTCTTCTCCTCCCCCGCCCCATAGTCGGAGGCGGTCCGGGCCGCCCGCAGGACGGCGGCGATCTCCAGCAGCTCTCTTGTGTTCAGGCTGCCCCCCATGTCCGCCCGCTGGAGGCTGGCGGCTACCGGCTTGATGCCGGCAAAGCCGGGGGTCCCCCGGAGGACCAGCAGCTTGACGGCTGCGGTGGTCTCATCCTGGGCCCGTTTTACGTCGTCGATATCGTCCATGGGCCGCAGTTCCCGGGCCCGCTCCCGGCCCTCGTCAGTGACGGCACACCCGGACAGCAGCTCCAGCACCCGGGGCAGCTCCAGGGTGGCCATGGATTTTTCAAATAATTCGCTCATAGGGTTCTCCTTTAAGTCTTTCTTGCTCTTACTAACAGCATCATCGGGCGGCGCAGCTCATCCCGCATTCCGGGAAGGTCCAGCATTTCCACAGGCGGCTCCGCCTCTTTCACCGCTTCCAGGGTAAAACCGCTGTTCAGCAGGCCCATTAAAATTTGCGTCAGCGTATGGTGCTGTTTCCTTACATCGCACCCTAAAAAATGGGTTTTCCGCTCTCCGGGCATAAAGTATTGATCCACCGGCCAGCACCAAGGCACACCAGCTTCTGTGTAGAGCCAGTCCTGCCCCACCCCGGCGGTAAAGACCGGGTGCTCCATATTCAGGAGAAAAATTCCGCCCGGCGTCAAGGTGTGGTGTGCCTTCTGAAAAATCTGCCTGATATCCTCAATGTAGTGCAGGGCCAGGTTGGAGACAACGCAGTCCCAGGTATTTTCCGGATACCCGTACTCCTCAATCCCACAGACGCGGTATTCAATTCCCGGCTCCCCATTGCGCTTTTTCGCCTCGCTGATCATTTTTTCGCTTAAATCAATGCCCAGCACCCGCTCGGCCCCCTGCTCCGCGGCAAACCGGCAGTGCCAGCCATAGCCGCACCCCAAATCCAGAACCGACTTGCCTTGAAGTGCAGGAAATAAAGGCTTCAGCTGATGCCACTCTCCCGCCGCTGTCAATCCATCTCTGCTTCTTGGCATTTGGGCGTACTGGTTAAAAAATCCTTCATTATCATACTCGTTATTCATGTCGTTTACGCTCCATCTTCTATTTCAACCGTGGCACAGCCAATAGGCCATCCTCTTCTATTCTTCTGCCTTCCACTCCTCTTTCAGGGGGCGGAACCGCTCTGGCACCCGGTCCAGGGGCAGGGTGTCGTGGACGGCGCAGGTGCCCACCGTTTGAGCGGTCTGATAGTACCACTGCTTGTAGTCCAGCATGAGGAGGGTATCCTCCAGCTGTTTTTGCTGTTCCAGCACCGATTTCCGCTGTCTTTCAATCAGTTCCAGCCGCTGGTCGATGGTATCATCCCCCTGGCGGGACAGCTCCATAAAGGAGCGAATCTCCCTCAGGGGCATCCCCGCCTTTTTCAGACAGCCCAGCATTCGCAGCCACTCCATGTCCTCGTCCTTAAACATGCGGATGCCCCCGCTGGACCGCTCCACAAAGGGCAGCAGCCCCTCTTTATCGTAATACCGCAGGGTGGACGGAGCCACATTCAGCTTCTGGGCCATCTCACCAATGGTGTAAAACATAAAAATCTCCTCCAAAGGGCTTGACTTAAAGTTGACTTTAAGTTATATAATCCTTCCATACTTACAGGACCATTATAGCGTCTCCGCTGTGATTCGTCAATGAAAGGATGGTCAACCATGATTTACAAGCAGTTTCAGGATTTGAGTCTGTCCGCCCTGGGCTTTGGCTGCATGCGCCTGCCCACCGTGGATGGGAACGACGCCAACGTCGATGAGACGGAGGCCGCCCGGCTCATCGCCCGGGCTATGGAGGGGGGCGTCAACTACTACGACACCGCCTGGGGCTACCACGCGGGCAATTCCGAGACCGTCCTGGGCCGTATCTTGAAGCAGTACCCCCGGAACAGCTTCTACCTGGCCGACAAGTTCCCCGGCTACGACCTGTCCAACATGGGTAAGGTGGAGGAAATCTTCGACCAACAGCTGAAAAAGTGCCAGGTGGACTGCTTCGACTTCTACCTCTTTCACAACGTCTGCGAGATGAATATTGACACCTACTTAGACCCCAAAAACCACATCTATGAGTCCCTCATGGCCCGGAAGAAGGCAGGGCAGATCAGGCACCTGGGCTTCTCCGCCCACGGCGACCTGAACACCATGAAGCGGTTTCTGGAGGCCTACGGCAAAGACATGGAGTTCTGCCAAATCCAGCTCAACTGGCTGGACTGGGAGTTCCAGAGCGCCAGGGCCAAGGTGGAGCTGCTGGAGGAGTGGAGCATCCCTGTCTGGGTGATGGAGCCAGTCCGGGGCGGCAAGCTTGCCAGGCTGTCCGAGGAGTACGCCGCCCGGCTCCGCGAACTGCGCCCCGACGAGGGGGTGCCCGCCTGGGCCTTCCGGTTTGTCCAGTCGGTCCCCTCGGTGACGGTGACCCTGTCGGGCATGTCCACTATGGAGCAGGTGGAGGACAACCTGAACACCTTTGCCCGGGAAAAGCCCCTGTCTGAGCAGGAATGGAGGACCCTCCTGTCCATCGCGGACAGCATGACGGGCCGCACCTCTGTCCCCTGCACCGCCTGCCGCTACTGCACCTCCCACTGTCCCCAGGGGCTGGACATCCCCATGCTGTTGGAGCTGTACAACGAACACGCCTTTACCGGCGGCGGCTTCATCGCCCCCATGCGGGTGGGCCAGCTGCCCGAGGAGAAAAAGCCCTCTGCCTGTGTGGGCTGCCGCAGCTGCGAGGCGGTATGCCCTCAACAGATCAAAATTTCTGAGGCTCTGGCCGATTTCTCCGCCAAGCTGGGGCTGTAAGACCCCAGCACAGAAAAAGCCCGCTTTTCGCCGCGTTCCTCTTATCTGTGGAGGAGTCCGGCTTTGCCGTCAAGCGCGGGCGGGGCGGCGTGGTATCGTTCCTTGCTCCGGGGCAGGACAAGTACACCCGGCTCCGGGCATCCACCCTCGGCGCGGGCTTTGACCCCGAGGACATCCGGGCGGTGATTGCCGGGGAGCGGCCCCTCCCGGAGCTCCCCAAGGACGCGCCGCCCCCGCCCCGGCAGGTAGGGCTTATCATCGACATTCAAAAGCGCATGGCCGAGGGCAAGGGCCCGGCCTATGAACGGTGGGCGAAAGTCTACAACCTAAAGCAGATGGCCGCCGCCCTCCAGTTTCTGCAGGAGAACAATCTCACCGACTATGACGCGCTGGCGGCAAAGACCACGGCGGCGGTTGACCGGGCCCACGCGCTGGCCGGGGAGCTCCAGACCACCGAGGCCGCCCTCTCCAAAGTCTCCGGGCTGATGGGGGCCGTGGTGGACTATGCCAAGGCCCGGCCCGTGTTTGACGGCTACAAGGCGTCCCGGTACTCGAAAAAGTATCTGGCCGAGCACGAGGCAGAGCTTGCCACCTACCGGGCGGCCCGGGCCGCTATGAATGAATTGTCGGGCGGCGAAAAGCTCCCCAAAATGGACGCGCTAAAAAAACAGCGGCGGGAGCTGGCGGATAAGAAAAAGTCCCTCTATGCCGAGTATCGGCAGGCCCAGCGGGATATGCGGGAGGCCGTGGCGGTCAAGGCCAACATCGACCATCTGCTCGGCCTTACGGACGGGCGCACTGATAAGGAACAGACGCGATAGCGGCGGTGACGCAGCCAACCTCTTTGGGACATTTTGTCCCAAAGAGCCGGGTTTGGGGAGGCTCCCCAACAAGCATTTTTGCGGGCCTGCGGCCCAGCAAAAATTTCGGAGTGTGGCCACACCCGAATTGCTTGCCGTTTGTGCGCTCCCCTATACATGGCGCGAAAAACGGAGGCCGCGCTTTTCCTTACGCTCCCTCCGTTTCTCTGGCTTTTCTGATACCCTCTGCGGCTCCCTCTATGATGATAAGCTCCTTTTCGTCCATATCGTTAAGCATCCGGTCAATGTGTTTCCGGCGCTCACTCTCGCCGCCCAGCTTGTCCGGGTAGAAAAATTCATCCACGGAAATATCAAAAAGGGTAACGAGTTTGTAAAAGGCGTTGAGACTGGTGTGCTGGCCCCGGTTCTCAATATACATGATGGAGCGAGGGGTGAGGTCTACAAGCTGGGCCAGGTGCTCCTGCGTCCAGCCTTTGGCTTTTCGTCTGCGCTTGATTTCTTGGCCCAGGGCATGACAGTCCAGGCGTTTTTTGTATTGGTACATTCTCACATCACCCCTATATTATTTTACATTTCGGGGTGGAATATGAGAACGAAACATAATTTTATTTTTAAGTAGTATTTAATTTCATTTTTTTGGATATGCCATTGACAAAAGAGAATCCATCTGATAGAATAAAACAATAAAATTAAAAAAGAAAAGGTGATGAAGTCCGGAACATCAGATGTCACATAATCAGTGGCATGGGCGTGACTGGAAAAGAGTAGATAAAATCAACTGAATAGGTTAAGAAACAACTGTTTTTACAGTTTTGTTTCTGCGCCTACTGTTTGATTTTATTTTACTCTTATCTATCTTTCATCTTTTTAAGGAAGTTAGCCGTAGAGTAAAATCTACGGCTTTTTATTTTGTCCAATTACGAAAGGAGAACTTGTATGCTAACAGAATTAACACCGCTTTTCAAAAAGCCACCTCTCTATACTAAAACAGAGATACCTTTTTGGGATGATGAACACATTTCACTACAGATGCTTAACGCCCATCTAAATCCAAACTATGATGGGGCAAGTAGAAAATTGGAGTTTATTGAAAAATCAGTTGATTGGATCAGCAAAATACTTCCCTCAGAACACTATCCATCAGTACTTGACATTGGATGTGGCCCCGGTCTTTATACTGAGCGGTATGCAAAAAAGGGGTATAGGGTTGTAGGTGTTGATTTTTCACACCGTTCTATAAATTATGCTCAGATGAACGCAAAGAGAAAAGGACTACCTATTGACTATTTTTATCAAGACTATCTGAAATTATCTTTAGATAAAAAATTTGACTTCGCAACAATGATTTACTGCGACTTCGGGGCATTATCGACAAATGACCGAAAACAATTATTGAAAATCATTTACCAACATCTCAAACCCGGCGGAAGGTTTTTGCTGGATGTATTTTCTCTCACCCAGCTTGAAAATTTTCAAGAAAGCCAAACATGGGAAGTCTGTCCTGACGGCGGCTTTTGGTGTCCAGAAAACTACATCGCATTAAACAGGGCTTGTAAATACCCCGATAATGTAACACTTCGCCAAACATTGGTTATCGCAAAGAAGAAAGTAAGCAATTACTATTTGTGGGATACTTACTTTTCTAAAAAAGCACTGGAAGAGGAGACAGTTGGTAGCGGTTTCAAAATATGCGAATATTTTGGTGATGTATCTGGTAGCACATACAGCGAACACAGTTCAACTCTTGCAGTTTTGTTGAAAAAATAATTTGTACTGGCAGTCACCCTGGCGATTAAAAAAACCGTAAATCGGCAGGGTGATTTGCTATGCCCATTTCAAGTTGTTTTGGCGAGTGACGGTTTTGAAATAACCGTCATTTTTCTTTAATATGGACTGAATTATTTGAGACATGGCGGTATTTAGGAGATGTCGCTATGTTTCTTTCTATATTTGTCCCACTTAACTTGTCAAAAAAAGTTTAACTCCTCCACCGGGTTACTCTGGCCATCAATGCGAAATTTGTAAGTACATAAAGAACTGCGTCATTTCATGCGCCCGCACAGTACAACGCTGTGCGGGCGTTGTCGTTTCTTGTCGGCTCTACTTTGGGACAAACAGTCCCAAGGTACGGGGCGGCTCCCCTGGGTGTCGCTCCCCGCCGCCCTCCATATCGTTTCCCGGAAACCCAACCACAAAAAACGATATGGAGGTACATACCATGACGATTATTAACTTGCGCGACTTTTACTACTGGTACACCCAGGATGAATATATGGAAGTTTCTGATGATGTGGCCGAGGCGCTCTGGGCCAGTGTCCGCTACGAGGCGGCCTATACCGAGCGGGCCCGCTACAACAAGGCATACTATTCCTTGGATGCGGATGACGGCATCGAATATTCCTCCTGCCTGCACGAGCTCACCCCGGACGAGGTTCTGGAGCTCAAGGAGCGGTTCTGCCGTCTGTGGAACGCGCTGAACAGCCTGCCGGAAACCCAGGGCCGGAGGGTGGATGCTCACTTTATCCTTGGCATGACCTACCGGGAGATTGCCAAAGCCGAGGGTGTGGATAAGAGCGCGGTGCGGCGCTCCGTTCTCAGCGGCATCGCACAGATGAAAAAATATTTGAGAAAAAATCCGTGATTGCCGTCTCCATTTGCTCCATTTTTCTGGTGGTATATGAGAGGAAGTTTTTTCTTCTCCACAACTGAATAGCGGGCGGCCCCAGGTGAACGCGGGGAGCCGGGCGGCGGGTGCGCGGTGACTTCTCCCACGGGAGGACGAGCGACCAACACCACCGCCGCGCGTGGGGAGACTGCCACCCCCACGGCCACGATCCGCGAGGGACAAGCTGGCCGCTTGCCGCTTGGGGCCGCCGCACAAAACAAGGGAACGCCGGGCCGCTAACTGCTGTCTTTTGACGGGCCAAACATACGGGCCCGGCGCTCCCCATCTTTACATAGGAGGCGGACTTATGGAATACGACCCCACTCTGGCCGCTCTGCTGGCCCAGCCGTGGAGCAACAACGTGTGCCGGGGCTATGTCATCTATGCGATGGAAAACTGTGGCTTTTCTGCCGAGGACATCCGGCGCGTGGTGGCCGAGCTCTACGAAGTGTTCGACTGCCGGGGGCTGGAAGAGGCCGAGGCGCATTTTCTGGACAGCCCCTATTAAGTTCGAGACAATTTGTCCCAAGGTAGGGATAGGCCAAAGGGCAGCACTTTTCGGAGTGCTGCCCTTTCGCGTTTCCCCACCAACCCAAAACGCAAAAGGAGGTTTTGCCGTGAAACTGACCGCACAAGAGCTGGAACAAATGAAAAGTGTGAACATCGGCGCGGTGAGCGCGGATGCGCTGGCTGACGTGAGCGGTATGGCCTTTGACCGTACCCTCCCCCGGGAGGAGCGGCTGGCCCGGTTTGTGAAACGGGCCGTCAATCCGTACTGCTTTAGCGTGGGCGGCGTGGGCGTAAAAATCGAATTTGCCGAGGGCGGCCCCTCCCTGCAGGAGACGCTGACCGCCTTTCTTATCCGGCAAAAGAGCGGGCTGTAACTGCTGTTGCGGCCCGTTCTTACTTCGAGACAAATTGTCCCAAAGCATCGACATCCTTGTTGATTGCCCCGGACAGAGGTATAATATAAGTGTAATGTGATAGGGAAGGAGGAACAATGGCACGAACAAAAAACAGAGGGTATCAGCAGACTTTGACCCCTACCTATACGGCCCGGCTCTGGAAAATGGGCGGCTACATCCGGCTTTCCCGCGGGGATTTGCAGAAAATCAACCGGGGGCTTGACGATAGCAACAGCGTGAAAAACCAGCGCGACATACTCAACGATTTTCACTTCAACCATGCGGAAGAATTTGAAAGCTACACCGAGTATGTGGATGACGGCCACACGGGAACCGATACGGAGCGTGAAAGTTTCCAGCGGCTCTTGGGGGATGTAATGAGCGGGAAAATCAACTGCGTTGTGGTGAAAGACCTTTCCCGTTTCGCCCGGAATTATAGCGATGCCGGAAGTCTGATTGATAACCTTTTTGTGCAGATGGGCGTCCGCTTTATCAGCTTGGCCGAGGGCGTGGACAGCTACCTAAACCCGGATAGTGTGAACAGCATTATCGTTCCGATAACAAACGTGATGAATGACCAGTATTGTTATCAGACCTCAAAGAAAATCCGGCAGGTTTTCGATTATAAGCGGCGCAACGGCCAGTACATCGGCTCTTTCGCTCCCTACGGCTACATAAAAGACCCCAAGGACAAACACCAGCTAATCGTTGACCCGGAGGCCGCTGAAATCGTCAAGAAGATTTACGAGCTGTGCCTGCAAGGTATGGCCAAACTTCAAATTGTGATGTACCTGAACGACCACGGCATACCCAGCCCCACGGCATACCGAAAGCTAAAGGGCCTGCCCTACTCCCCGGCTATATCGGACGCTCCCATGTGGGGAAACAAGATTATTGTCAGCGCCAATGATAAAATGAAAGAAAACGCCGAGGAAAAAATGTAGTTTTGTGGCGGAGAGGAGGGAAAAAA
>NZ_QWKG01000071.1 GCF_009911595.1 Colidextribacter sp. OB.20 | reverse complement strand
TCTCGTTTGTCACGTTGTTTAATTTACAAGGTGCACGCCGCTCGTTTTCAGCGGCGGGGATTATCTTACCACATCTTTAAAGCTTTGTCAAGCACTTTTTTCAGATTTTTTTAATCTTTTTTTGTGCCCGCCTCAGGCTCTTCTGTGGCTCGCTGCCGTCCTGTCGGACAGCTTTGACATAATATCATCCCTCAAGACATTTGTCAATAGGTTTTTTCAAATTTTTTTATTTTTTTCCACTTTTCTCTTTCAGCCCCTTTTTTCTTCCAGTTTTGGCCTAAAAATCCACCTGTGGCGGACACATGACCGCAAAATTTTCTCTTGCGGAAAGACAAGCCTTGTGATAACCTTATATATAGAATCAAAAAATCCACAGGAGGCGACCTTATATGCCCATCAAGATTCTGGACTCCCTGCCGGCCAGAGCCATTCTGGAGGAGGAGAACATCTTTGTCATGACCGAATACCGGGCCATTCATCAGGATATGCGCCCGCTGAACCTGCTGATATTAAATCTGATGCCCACCAAGATCGTAACGGAGACCCAGCTGCTGCGCAAACTGTCCAACTCCCCCCTCCAGGTCCAGGTGGAGCTTCTCAAGATGGCAAGCCACACCTCTCAGAATACCGACTCCAGCCACCTCTGCTCCTTTTATACCACCTTTGACCAAATCAAGGACCGGAAATTTGACGGCATGATCATCACCGGGGCGCCGGTGGAGAACCTGGACTTCACCGACGTGGACTACTGGCCGGAGCTGTGCCAGATCATGGACTGGACCACCACCCACGTCCACTCCACCCTCCATGTGTGCTGGGGGGCCCAGGCGGGGCTCTATCATCACTACGGCATCCCCAAGTACTCCCTGCCTAAAAAGCTCTTCGGGGTATTCCCCCATGTGGCGCTGAAAAAGCAGTCCCCCCTCTTCCGGGGCTTTGACGACGAGTTCTTCATCCCCCACTCCCGGCACACCGAGAACCACGAGGATGACATCCGGAAGATCCCCGAGCTGGAGCTGCTGTCCCTGTCGGAGGAGGCCGGGGTCTTCGCCGTGAAGAGCCGGGACAACCGCCGCTTCTTTATCACCGGCCACCCGGAGTACGACCCGGATACCTTATCCAAGGAGTACTTCCGGGATGTGGACAAGGGCCTGCCCATCGACGTGCCCAAGAACTACTTCCCCAACGACGACCCCGCCCGGGCCCCGGTGGTCCGCTGGCGTTCTGCCGGCCAGCTGTTCTACACCAACTGGCTGAACTACTACGTCTACCAGACCACCCCCTACGATATTACACAGATCTGAGGGAAATGGACAGGCAGAGGAGTATTTTTATTCGAACGAACCGCTTTTGAAAAAGCTCCCGGTTTTTCTTAACAGCAGCTTTAGAATTGTAAGAGAAATATAATGGTATTTCCCCCATCGTTAAGGAAACGCAAAAATCCCCTCTTCGGGGCTTGACAATTTCAGCGAAAGGGTCTATCTTAACTGTCGTTTGAAATTTGTCGATGTCCGGCCCGGTGTGAGGGCCGGAAACCCAAAGGGGGAATTTTTGATGTTAGCCGCGCAGATTTGCGCCGTGGTGATCTTTTTGGTGATGTTTATCCTGCTGATTACCGAAAAGCTCGAGCGTCAGGTCGTAACCCTGAGCTGCGGCCTGGCCACACTGGTCATCGTGTTCGGTCTCTGCCTTCGGGACGGCGCCGCCGTCCTCCAGACGCTCAGCCTTCAGAGCTTCCTGTCTCCCGGCTTCTGGTATCGGATCGGGGAGGCTGAGACCTCATCCGGCATCAACTGGGAGACCATCGTCTTCATCGCCGGCATGATGGTGATGGTGGAGGGGATGGCCGCCAGCGGCTTTTTCCGCTGGCTGTGCATTAAGCTGGCCCGGATGGTCAATTTCAAGCCCACGCCTCTCTTTTTCCTGTTTATGGCCCTGTCCGCCGTGCTGTCCATGTTCATCGACAGCATCACGGTCATCATGTTCCTGGCGGCGGTGACGGCCGAGCTGGCCCGGCTGCTGGACATGAACCCGGTGCCCTTTATCCTGTCGGAGATTTTCTGCGCCAATCTGGGGGGCTCGGCCACCATGTGCGGCGACCCGCCCAACATCATCATCGGCACCTCGCTGGGCTACTCCTTCTTTGACTTTATCACCAACACCGGCCTGATTGCCCTGGTCTCCATTCTGGTTGTGGCTCCCTACTTCTATTTCTTCTTCCGCCGGGAGCTGGTCCCCATGGGCGGCCGGGCTGCCGATCCCGCCTCCTTCCCCGATCCCCGCCAGGCCATCACAAGCAGGCTGGGCTTTGCCCTGAGCTGCGCCATCTTCGCCGCGGCGGTGGTCCTGCTGGTCACCCACGCTCAGACCGGGCTGACGGTATCCACCATCGGACTGGCTATCTCCCTGGTCACCCTTGCCGCCGCCGGGCGGGACGCCCTCCAGCTGCTGCGGAAAATTGACTACGCCACTCTGCTGTTCTTCATCGGCCTGTTCGTGACAGTGAGCGGACTGGAACACACCGGCGTGCTGGAGCTGCTGGCCCAGCTGATCGAGCAGGTGAGCGGCGGCAATGTATACATCATGATCGGCATCATCATCTGGGGCTCTGCCCTGGCCAGCGCCTTCATTGACAATATCCCCTTCGCCGCCACCATGATCCCGGTCATCCGCACCCTGTCCGCCGCCCAGGGGGTGGACCTGTCCAGTCTGGCCTGGGCCCTGTCCATGGGCACCGATATCGGCGGCAGCGCCACCCCCATCGGCGCCTCCGCCAACGTGGTCGGCACCTCCATCGCCGCCAAGAACGGCTTCCCCGTGGCCTGGGGGCGGTACTGCCAGGCTCAAACCCTGCCCACTGTCCTGGTTCTGATTATCTCCACTGTTATCATCTTTGTGCGGTATCTCTAATGCCTGTTTGAAGCGTGTCCACACGTCCAAACAGCGCCTAACCTATAACAAGAAGGGATTTCCATGGAAAAACAGGTTTTAATCACCGTCAGCCGGGAGTTCGGCAGCGGCGGCCACGAGGTGGCGGCCGAGCTGGCCAAGCGCTTCGGCCTGCCCCTGTACGACGAGAGCATTCTGGACAGCATTGCCCACAAGCACAACCTGAAGCTGGATAAGCTGTCCCGCTTCGACGAAAGCCCCATCAACATCTTCACCTCCCGCCGGGTCCGGGGGTTCAGCAACTCCCCTGAGGAGCACGTGTCCGCCATGCAGGCCCATTTTCTCCAGCAAAAGGCCCAGGCGGGGGAGTCCTTTGTGGTGCTGGGCCGCTGCGGCGAGGAGTATCTGCGGGACTTTCCCGGGCTGATTTCCATCTTCGTGCTGGCCGACCGGGAATTTAAGCAGCAGCGCACCATGCGCATCGACAAGGTCTCCGCTGAGGAGGCCCTGGAGCTGATGGCCCGGAACGACAAGCGGCGCAAGTACTGTCACAACCAGATCTGCCAGGGCAAGTGGGGGGACTCCCGCACCTACGACATCTGTGTCAACAGCGCCAAGCTGGACATTCGGGGCACCTCTGACCTTCTGGAGGCCTACGTTCGGGCCCGGATCGCGGCCATGTAACTTGATGATAAAGGACTGACCTGGCAAACAGCCGGGTCAGTCCTTTTTTCTTCCAAACAGCTCCACAGCCCCCACAGCAATCAAAAAGCCTCCGAAGAATTTTTTCAGCAGAGCCACATCCATAGCGGTGGCAGTCCAGGCGGCCAGGGCCGCGCAGACCAGCCCCGCAGTAATGGCGGGGAGGAGGACTGGCTTTTCGATATATCCGTTTTTCACATGGGCGGGCAGGGCCATCAGGCCGGCCGGGAGGAAATAGAGCAGGTTGATCCCCTGGGCCAGGTGCTGATCCACCCCGGCGAAGGCGGTCATATAGACCAGCAGCAGGGTCCCGCCCCCCACACCGAAGCCGGACAGCACCCCGGTAGCCGCCCCCACGGCCAGCGGCAGTAACCACTCCCTCACAGAAAGCTCCTCACCCCTCCATAGATCAGCAGCAGGCCGAAGGCCCGCTTCAGCCAGGTCATCCGCATCCCCTTGAACCACTTCCCTCCGGCCCAGCCCCCTACAGCGCCGCCGATGAGGTACGGCAGGGCCGCCATAAAGTCCAGCCCGCCCCGAAAAAAGTAGATGACAACCGATAGAGCGCACAGGGGCAGAATTACTGCCACTGACGTGGCGAAGGCCCGACGCTGGTCCAGCCCGCAGCACCTGGTGAGCAGCGGCACCAGCACTGATCCGCCCCCACCGCCGAAAAAGCCGTTGGCCGCGCCGGCCAGCCCTCCGGCCAGCCAGTAACGCCGCTTCCCCTGCAAAAAGACCGCCCCCTTTTGGCTTAGTATGCCAAAACAGGGGCGGTTTATGCCCTCCGGCTCCCAAGAGAAAATTCAAAAATTTTTCACAATTTATTAGACGTTTTGAGGCCGCTCTATTCTATCCTGTTCTATATCACCCCACAGACCTTTGAAAGGAGCAGTTGCAGAATGTACGTTGAGCAGCGGACCGGCAGCGGCAGCAGGACCCTCCCCCTCTATCCCCGGCGGTCCAGACGGAGAAGGCGCCGCCGCTCCGTCCCGCTCCTGGCCGTGGGGCTGATAATCGGCGTCTGTCTGGGCTGGACCCTGCGGGGCGCCGCCCTCCCCGCTCAGAGTGCAAGACTCCCGGAGCCCGGGGCGGTCTCCCCGAAGGCCCTGCCCGACTGCCCCGACTGGATTGAGCAGGACCTCCTCACCGTCAACGAGTACTCCCGGCCAGGCACCCCGCTGGACGCCGTCACCGGCGTGGTCATTCACTACGTGGGCAATCCGGGCACCACTGCCCGGCAGAACCACAGCTACTTCCAAAACCTGGCTGCAACCCACGAGACCTACGCCAGCAGCCACTTCCTCATCGGCCTGGAGGGGGAGATCATCCAGAACATCCCCTTGGACGAGGTGGCCTACTGCTCCAGCGAGCGCAACCATGACACCATCTCCATTGAGTGCTGCCACCCGGACACCGACGGCGCCTTCACCCAGGAAACTTATAACTCCCTAGTCAAGCTGGTTCGATGGCTGATGGAGTATTATCAGCTGGACGCCTCCCAGGTCATCCGCCACTACGACGTCACCGGCAAGGAGTGCCCCCTGTACTATGTCCGCCACCCCGGGGAGTGGGAGGCCTTTCTGGACAGCTTGAATACCTAGAAAAACCGCCCCTTTTCAGGTTTGTTTTCCTGAATGGGGGCGGTTTATGTATTTAAAGCGTCGAACTCCTCCAGCAGACGGCTCACCATGGCCCGAAAGAAAAACGCGTTGACAGTGCCCTCCTTCGTCCCGGCGGCACCCCGATTGACCGCCTCGATCATTTTCTGCCAGGTCCCCGGTTTCCTCTCCGTTGACCACACCGCCGCCGAAATCACGGCGTTTATCAGATCTTCTCCAATCTCCCAAGTCACCTTCGCATCTACCATGTGCAAGGGTTGGATTCGGTCGCGCCTTGTACTGTCGTTTCCCATCGGTCGTAGCCCCTTTCCATCACCATATTAACTCCACTGAGTTATTTTAACTCAATAGGGTTAATCTTTTCAAGGGCATTTTGTTAAGCTTTTGTAAAAGGTGGTGATACCATGACGTTGAAAGAGGCAATCATCCAGCGCATTCTCAATCTCTGCGGTGAACATGGTCTGACCATCAACAAGCTTTCTACTGTCTGTGGTATGACCCAATCCACACTAAACAACATTGTCAATGGCCGAAACAAAAGCACTACAACGTCCACCATCAAAAAGATTTGTGACGGTTTGGACATCACGATAGCAGATTTCTTTGACGACCCCTTGTTCCAAAACCTGGAGCAGGAAATCAAATAGAAAAGCCGCCTCATAGGGCGGCTTTTCTTTCTCTTCCTGGGGCTCAGCTCTCGAGCACCGCGTCGGCGGCGGTGTAGTCCTCCAGGGAGTTTTCCTTCACCTGGATGCAGATGTAGCAGATGGCGGAATCTTCCGCCGCCGAGAACTGGCGCTTGGCTTTGGGGGCCACCCGGAGCCAGTCTCCGGCGGTCAGCTCCACCGTCTCGCCGTCGATGACGCTCCTTCCCCTTCCGGAGAGGACCGCGTAAATCTCCTCATTGTGCTTGTGGGAGTGGACAAAGGGCACACCCGTCCCCGCCGGAAGATTGTTGACGCTGATCTCCGCTCCGGTCAGGGAGAGCACGTCGTGCAGCTCGGTTCTGGCGTCCTGGGCCAGACTCACTTTACTATAGTTTGCCATGGTATTACCTCCAGTCTTGTTGTAACCGCAATCGGTACATCAATAGTTATACCACGATTCAGTTGTAATGTCAATAGTTACATCAACTTTTTTGTATCGTTCAAAATATCCTGTATGGTGACGGACTCCATCTCCTGTTCCATCGCCCTCTGGATATCCTCCAGCCTCCCGTCCAGAACGGTATGGATGCTCCTCCCCACTGGGCAGAGCTGATTGGGGTTTTCATGGAAATGGAACAGCCCGTCTCCGTCCACACACTCCACGGCCCTGTACAGGTCCAACAGGGTAATCTCCTCCAGAGGCTTGGCGGCGGCCGCACCTCCGCTCCCCCGGGCCACGCTGACGATGCCGGCTCTTTTCAGCTGTTGGAGGATTCTTCGGATCACCACCGGGTTGGCATTCACGCTGGAGGCCAGAAAATCGCTTGTCACCTTATAATCCTTTTTGAACATCTCAATGCACAGCAGCACATGGACCGCCACGGTAAACCGACTGGAAATCTGCATAATACGCCTCCATCTCCACCGGGAAATATACTCTATTATAAAGTGCCGCCCGCCGAAAAGCAACAGCTTCCCGACGGGCGGAGAAAGAAATCAATTTGCGGCCTTATGTGCGGCGCACCGGGGCCGCCTGTTTTCTGACAGCATCGACCGGACACTTTACTACTCGGCCAGCTTATCCAGCAGGGCGGCCAGCTCCTCCAGCTTGGGGCCGGGGTCGCCGGAGGCGGCGGCTTCCCGGACGCAGCAGTCCATGTGGGCCCGGAGGACCATGCGGTTGGCCTTTTTCAGGATGGACTGAGCGGCCATAATCTGGCTGGACACATCCAGGCAGTAGCGGTCCTCCTCCACCATCTTGAGAATGCCGTCGATCTGTCCCCGGGCAGTTTTCAGCAGCCGGTTGACCTGGGCGTGGTCGGCCTTCACCGGACGGACACCACCTCATAGCCCGCCTCAGTGACGGCATCGGTGAGGACTTTGTTGTCCACATCGCGGCTCAGGGTCAGGGTGGCGGACTTGCCCTCCAGGCTCATCTCCACGGCGGACACGCCGTCGATGGCGGCCAGAGCCTTCTCCACCCGGCCAGTGCAGTGGGCGCACATCATACCCTCGATTATCATGGTCTTGTTCATTGTTGCATTTCCTCCTTGATTTGGTTTATCCTTCATCTCCAGGGGACAGCTCCCCTTGCAGGGAGTCTCCGCAGGAGCTTCAGACCGATATCTGCTCTTGAAAAAACGCAGCCGCAGGGCGTTGGTCACCACCGTCACCGAGCTCAGGCTCATGGCGGCGGCGGCGAACATGGGGTTGAGCTGCCAGTGCAGGGCGGCGTAAAACACCCCGGCGGCCAGGGGGATGCCCAGGGAGTTGTAGAAGAAGGCCCAGAACAGGTTCTCCTTGATGTTCCGGATGGTGGCCCGGGACAGCTCCACGGCGGCGGCCACATCCAGCAGGTCGGACTTCATGAGCACGATGTCCGCAGACTCGATTGCCACGTCGGTACCCGCCCCGATAGCCAGCCCCACCTCCGCCCGGGCCAGGGCGGGGGCGTCGTTGATGCCGTCTCCCACCATGGCCACCTTCTTGCCCTCGGCCTGGAGGGAGGCGATTTTCCGCTCCTTGTCCTGGGGCAGGACCTCGGCCAGCACGGAGGTGACCCCCAGCTCTCTGCCGATAGCCTCGGCGGTGCGCTTATTGTCCCCGGTGAGCATGACCACCTCCAGTCCCAGCTCCCGGAAGGCGGCTACCGCGTCCCTGCTGGTCGGCTTGGGGGTATCGGCCACGGCGATGACGCCTAGTAATTTTTTGCCCGTTTCATCCCCAAAGTAGAGGGGTGTCTTGCCCTGGGCGGCCAATTCTTCCGCCCGCGCCGCCAGAGGACCGGGGTCGATGCCCGCCTCCTCCATCATGGCCCGGTTGCCGCCGAAGTAAACGTGGCCACCCATCTCTCCCCGGACGCCCCGGCCGTGGACGGCGGTGAAGCCGGTGAGCTGGGTGGCGGGGAGCTCTCTCTTCCGGGCCTCCTCTACAATGGCGTTGGCCAGAGGGTGCTCAGAGCGCCTCTCCAGGTTATAGGCCCAAATCAGCAGGCCCTCCTCCCCGTCCGGACCGGGGAAGGCAGGGAGAATATCGGTGACCACCGGCCTGCCCTGGGTGAGAGTGCCCGTCTTGTCCAGCACCACGGTATCTACGGTGTGGAGGGTCTCCAGGGCCTCGGCGGACTTGATGAGGATGCCGTTCTCCGCCCCCTTGCCGGTGCCCACCATGATAGCCACGGGGGTGGCCAGTCCCAGGGCGCAGGGACAGGAGATCACCAGCACTGCCACCCCGGCGGTGAGGGCCCGGGTCACGTCGCCGGTGACAATCAGCCACACGATGGCGGCGACCAGGGCGATGGTCATGACCACCGGAACAAAAATGCCGGAAACCTTGTCGGCCAGCTTGGCAATGGGAGCCTTGGAGGCGGAGGCCTCCTCCACCAGGCGGATCATCTGGGCCAGGGTGGTGTCCTCCCCCACCCGGCTGGCCTCAAAGACAAAGGAGCCCGACTTGTTGATGGAGGCGGCGGCCACCTTGTCCCCCGGCCCCTTGTCCACGGGGAGTGACTCGCCGGTGAGGGCGGACTCGTCCACGGCGGACTGACCTTCTGAAATGACCCCGTCCACCGGGATGGACTGGCCGGGCCGGACCACCACCCGGTCCCCCACCTGGACCTCCTCCACGGGAATCTCAGTCTCTACACCGCCCCGGAGCACGTGGGCGGTTTTAGGGGCCAGGTCCATCAGCCTGCTGATGGCCTCCCCCGTCTTGCCCTTGGACCGGGTCTCCAAAAACTTACCCATAGTAATCAGGGTGAGGATCATGCCGGCGGACTCGAAGTACAGGTCCATGTGGTAGTGGGCCACCCGGTCCATCTCCCCGTGGCCCAGCCCGTAGCCCATCTGATAGATGGCAAAGACGCCATAGATGACGGCGGCGGCAGAGCCCACGGCAATCAGGGAGTCCATGTTGGGAGCCCGATTCCAAAGGGTTTTAAAGCCCACCTTGTAATACTTATCGTTGAGGTACATAATGGGCAGAGTGAGGAGCAGCTGGGTCAGACCGAAGGCCACCGCGTTCTCGTGCCCCACCAAAAAGGCGGGCAGAGGCGCGCCCATCATATGTCCCATAGAGATATAGAACAGCGGGATGAGGAACGCGAAGGACCAGATCATCCGGCGCTTCATAGAGGCCAGCTCCTGCGCCATGACATCCCCCTCAGGCGCTGTCTGAGCTCTGCCCCCCGCCCTCTGGGGCAGAGAGGCCCCGTATCCCGACTGTATTACCGCCTGGATAATCTCCTCTGAGGAGAGGACGCCCTCGTCAAACTCCGCTGTCATGGAGTTGGTCATCAGGCTGACATCGGCGGCCCTGACCCCTTCCAGCTTCTGAACCGCCTTCTCCACATGGGCAGAGCAGGCGGAGCAGGTCATACCCGTGATGTTGAACTTCTGTTTCACCAATTACTTCACCTGACTTCTGAAAAAACTTAACCTCCGGGGTAATGATACCCCCCTGGGGTGGGGTATCTCTATCATAGCTGCTCCGGCCCTCTTTGTCAAGTGTCAGTTTTCGCTTTCCCGCAAAAAATATCCCCGCCGCTTCGACTCCACCCAGTAGGCGGTGTAGGGACGGTCCAGCTGGTAGCCCAGCTTCTCCGCCAGGGCCAGGGAACGCCTGTCATGGGCGTCCCAGCCTGGATAAATCCCCCGGGCCAGACACTCCAGAATCAGCCGCGCCCCGCAGGCGGAGGCCAGACCCAGACGGCGGAAATCCGGCCGGGTGTCAATCTCGATCTCAATAGCCCCATCATAGGCGGCATACGAGGCCGCCCCCGCCAGCGGCAGACCTCCCCCCTGGGTGACCACAAAGCCCAGTCCCCGCTCCAGGAAGTCCTCCTCTCCATCAAAGCAGCCGCACAGATCCCTGGCCCACTCCTCTTCCATCAGTGTAAAGTAAAACTCCCTCCCGATGGGATGCAGGCAGAAGCCTTGCGGCAGAGCCTCTGTAAAGGAAAGCAGCCTTCTCCGGCTGAATCCCTCCGGGGGACGCCGGGTGGCGTACCTGGTAAAGGGGGAGGCCCCCTCCCTCAGGGTATCCTCAATCAGCCGGGCCCAGCCCTCGCTCCCCGGGACCAGGATGGGGGCGTCCGCCTGCTCCACCAGCGCCCGTACAGGCTCCCCCGCCAGGAAGCAGAAATCCCCGATAGAGGCCAGAGCGCTGTCCTCGCCCCAGCGCTCCACCCGGCCCATGACCCCCTGGAGGCTGGCCCGCACCATGGGGGCCTCCCAGCAGGCGAAGAGGGCCGCCAGCTTCTCGTTCATCCTCAGCTCTCCTTTCAACAGCAAAACGGAGCGAAACCTGCCGGTCTCACTCCGCTCTGCCTTCTGGAACGCGTTCCGCTGCTTAAGCCCAGGTGTCAAAACCATACTGGGCGGGTGCGGACACGCTGGACATCATATCAATCATAGCTGCAGCCTGAGTCTCCATGTCCTCCATGGCCATCTTCATCAGACCAAAGGTATAGTTGGTCTGAAACTGGGCCATCTGCATGTTCATGCTCGCCATCGCGACATCCATCTGCGTCCCCTCCCTTCGTTTATAATTGACCGCTGTTCCACTGAGAATATCGGCAGCGCCGGGAGATTTCTTAATACCCCGTTACCGCAGTTCGGTGATGATGGAGTTATCGTCCACATCCATGCGGTAGATATGCTGCATATCGCCGCTGTAGAAGATGATTCCGGAGATATCCCCCGACGTGCCCACCTTATAGACGTTGAAGCGGCGGCAGAGCTGGCCGTCGATGGTGACAAAGCCCTCCACCGGGTAGATGTCGTATTGGGACATATCGCTCCCGTCCAGGGCCAGCCGGGAGGGGGTCATCGTCTTCAAAGAGTCCATCTGCTCCGACAGACTTGCGGGCTCGGGCTCCTTCTTCTCCTCCGGGTAGCGCAGGCTGCCCTCGGGGACAGCCACTCGGACGGCCAGGATATCACTCTCGCTCGACCAGCCGATCGCCAACTGGAACAGGTGCCCCTCCTGGACGGAGGCCTTGACCAGAAGCAGCGATCCCCCCTCATCCGTCAGCTCCGGGCGCTCCTCCTGGACCAGGTAGGTCTCGTCCACCAGGGAGAAGCCCTGCTCCCCGCCCAGCAAAAGGTCCAGATAGCGGTTCATCACGTCGGCGGCGCCTACAACCTCATAAACATAGGTGTATTTCTCCACCACGACCTCTTCGCTGGTGTCCTCTTTTTTCTCCGTCCGCTTGCCGGGGCCCCGGTTACCCAGGAGCTCGCCCTCGCCTTCCTCCAGAATCGTATCCAGCGAGGGGGCAGTGTCCTCTTCGATGGTATAGGCCTCCAGCTTCTTCGGGAGCTTATCCGTTTCGTCTCCGCTGCCCAGCTTGGGCAGCACAATTTTAATCACAACAAAGGCCAGCGCGGCAATCACTACCAGCGCCAGGAGGGGAATCAGCAGCTTTTTCTTGCCGCCCTTCCCGGTTTTCGGCTTTTTTTCCTTCTTTTCCTTTTTTTCCTTCTTAGCCAAAGCAGCTCACTCCATTATCGTTCCAAATAGCGGATGATTACGTCATCCTGAGGGCGCAGCTCCTGGGTAAAGGCGCATTCGCTCCCGTTCACCTGGAGCTCCACGCCCCGGTCCAGATGCTCAAAATCAATGCCGGAAAACTCCAGCAGGTCCATCACATAGTAGGGCGAACCATCCCCCTTGCCGGGCAGACTCAGGGCCTTTCCGTTGAGGATTACCTGGACGCCTCTGCCCTGAGGCTTCGGGGGCTCCGCAGGCCTGGGCGGCTCAGGTCTCGGGGGTTCCGGCTTGGGAGGCTCTGTCCGCTCAGGCGCGGGCCGTGGGGGCTCCGGCCGCCGCTCCCAGGGATTGGGCCGGGAAGCCGGGGGCTCCGGCCGCTCTACGACCGGGGTAGCCGGCCTTTTTGGGGGAGGCGGAGAGGGCAGCCTTCTGGCCGGCTCCGCTGCCCTCGGGGGGGCGGGAGGGGGCGGAGCCGGGCGGAGGGGCTGGTCGGAGGTCACAATCTGATCCCCGGTATTCAGCCGGGTATCTAGGTCGGCCATCCGGCCGTTTATCATAACGCCGCCCACAAAGTCGGCCCCCAGCAGGTCCTTCAGCGTCCGCTGGGCAGGAGCCCCCTGGACCGCTGGGATAAACTCAATGCTGTCTCCGGCGTAAACCAGCGCGGAGGGCACCCCCTCTGCCCCGTTCAGGGTAAGGGAGCAGGGGGTGGCCGGCTGGCCCCGGAAAACCATGTGCTGACCATTCACCGTGACGCTCAGGTTCTTGCCCGTTCGGCCCAGCAGATCCACCGAGCTGTAGCCGTTCATCATCAGCAGCTCCAGCAGGGTCAGGCTGCCGCTTCGGAAGAGCTTGGCCGGCTGGCCGTTGAGCATAATGCGATAGCTGTCGCTGATTAAGCCCAGCCCGGCGGAGACGGCGATGCCCAGAGGGGTAGCCAGCTCCGGATCGTTGAGCTCATACTCCTCGGAGAAAGCGGTAATCTCATAGTTGTTGCCCGCCAGGGCCACCCGGCTCTCGTCCATATCCAGGGCCTCGGCCACCAGCCCCAGCAGTCCCTCCAGCTTGCTGCCGCCTCCCGCCAGAAAGAGGGCGGAGGGGGGCGCACCGTTGAGGGCGATAACCCGCTGGGCAATTTCCTGGGCCAGCATGCAGGCCGGCTGTTGTATGGTCTCCCGCAGCTGAGCGGAGGAGACGCGATCCTCCAGCCCCAGCACATCCCGGTAGACAATTATGTCCTCATCCAGCTGAGTTTTCATCCGCTCCGCCGTGGAGAAGGGAATCAAATAGCGTCGCATCAGCTCCTCGGTGATCTCGTCGCCGGCGATGGTAGCCATAGTGTAGCCCACCACAGTGCCGTCCCGGCACACGGCGATGTCCGTGGTGCCCGCCCCGATGTCAGCCAGCACCAGGTTGAGCAGGCGCAGGTCGGCGGGGATGGCGGCGTTCAGGGCGGCGATGGGCTCCAGCGTTAGACTGGCCACCTCCAGGCCAGCCTTCTCCACCACTGCATACAGGCTCTCCACCACCTCGCTGGGCAGGAAGGTAGCCACTACAGTGGCCTCCAGCAGCTGGCCGTTGTGCCCCCGCAGCGTGGTCATCGGATAGTGGTCCAGGTGGTAGCCGGAGACCGTGTAGCCCACCAGATAAAACCGGCGCTGGCTGTTCTGTCCCTGCCCGATCTGGTCCTCTGCGTCGGAGACGGCACCGCTCTCCAGGCGGCCGATAATGTCGTTGGTGATGCGGGTAATCTCGGGGAACTCCAGCGTGTAGCTGCCCGTCTCGGTACGCAGGGCGCGGCCGGCGGCGGCCACGCAGACCCGTTCCAGGGCGCAGTCCAGCCGCTGCTCCAGCCGGCCGGTCACCTGGCGTGCTACCTTGGCCACCTGAGCAATGTCCTCAATCTGTCCATCCAGCATAGCCCGCTTGCCGTGCTCCTCCTTTTCGATGGCCAGCACCTGGAAGCGCTCGTCCACCACCCGGCCCACGATTCCAATAATGCTGCGGGTGCCGATGTCCAGCGCGAAAATCATGTCGCTCTCCTGGGGCTTGCGTTTTGTCATCCGGTTCACCTCCCATAGTCAATTTCCCGGCAGTCAGGAAAATGGCGCCCCGGTATCGGGGCGCCATATTTATGATAGCTCGGCGCTTTTATGCCCGATCTTAATATTTCAAGCTGCTGAAGGGGTTGGAATCAGCGCCGCCAAAGCCGTCGTCAGAGCTGGAGGGGGCGGGGGCACTGTGGGAGGGCTGGGGCTGATAGCCTCCGCCGAAGCCGTCCTGACGCAGCTTGAACCGGGACAGCAGCTCCTTCATCAGGGTCGCCTGGCTGGACAGCTCCTCGCTGGCGGCGGCCGACTCCTCACTGGTGGCGGAGTTGGTCTGAACCACAGCGGAAATCTGGTCGATGCCCTCGGTAACCTGCATAATCGCCTGGGTCTGGCTCTCCACGGCTTCCACCACAGTGGCCATCATAGTGGTCACGCTGCCGGCGGTCTCAGTGGTGCGGGAAAGGGCGTCGGTAACCTTGTTCACAGCCTCGGTGCCCTCGGCAACGGCGCTGATGGAGCCGTCGATCAGGTCCTTAGTGGCCTTGGCGGCCTCGTCGGACTTGGTGGCCAGATTGCGCACCTCGTCAGCGACCACGGCGAAGCCCTTGCCGGCGGAGCCTGCCCGGGCGGCCTCGACAGCGGCGTTCAGGGCCAGGATGTTGGTCTGGAAGGCGATATTTTCGATGGTAGCGATAATCTTGCCAATCTCCTGGGAGGAGCTGGAGATATTCTCCATGGCGGAGTTCAGATTCCTGACATACTCCATGCTCATATTCAGCTGACCGCCGGCCTCGTTGACAGACTCGCCGGCCTTCTCAGCGGCCTCGGCGGTCTTCTTGGCATTCTCGGAAATATCGGCGATGGTGGCGGACAGCTCCTCAACGGCGCTGGCCTGCTCAGTGGCGCCCTGAGCCAGCGCCTGGGCGCTGTTGGACACCTGGTCGGCGCCGGCGGCCACCTGGTCGGAGCTCTGGCTGATCTGGGCCAGGTCGTCGCTCATGGAGCGGTTGATAACCCGCAGAGAGGCCAGAATCTGGCTCAGGGAGCCCACATAGACCGTCTCATCCTTGGTGCGCACATTGAAGTTGCCGGAGCCCATCTCATCCAGCAGGTGGCAGGTGTCGCCGATGCACTCGCCCAGGACGTGCTGGCTGGTACGCAGGGCGTTGCACATCTCGCCCAGCTCGTTCTTGCCGTCGAAGTCCACAGGGACAGCCAGGTTGCCCTGGCTGAAGCCCACCAGCGCGCCGCGGACCTGCTCGGTGGGAACCGCGATGCTCTTGATGATCTTGGTGGCCATCAGCAGCACGACGAACGTGGCGACAATCATAACCGCGATAATGATAACCAGGGAGATGTTGGAGGTCATATTCTGATTCTTAATAATCTTGTCCTGCTCATCCTTCAGGTGCTCGGCCAGCTTGGTGCCGGCGTCAGCAGCCTTATCCAGCGCGGGGGCGCAATTATTAACAATCATCTCCGCCGCACGGTTGCGGTCAGTGCGCACGACGCTGGCAATCTCCTTGGCCTCGCCCATCCAGTTGTCCAGCGTAGAGACAAAATCATTGAGCAGGGTGCGGTCCTTCAGCTCCTCAGGATAGGTAGCCTCCATATTGGACATCGCCGCGCTGAGCTCCTCCAGCTTGGTGTTCACCGCGCTGAGTCTGTCCTGATCCCCGGACAGGGCTACGTCCCGCAGGTTGCGGGCGGCGATGTTGTAGTCAATCCGGCAGTCAGCGATCAGCGTATTTGTTCTTACATAGTGATCGATGATGTCAGTATAGGCGTTCTTTTGCACATTCATCATAATCAACGATGCGACGATAATGATGACGGAAATCACAATCGTAGTCCCGAAGCCAACGATCAGGCTTTTCTTGATAGACATGTTCTTGAAATTCATATGTACTCCTCCCAAGTTCTCCCCGTCGCTGGGCGGCGCGGAATCATAATGTGCTCCACTGCTCATTATACACCACTTTTCCTTGCGGCGCAAGAAAAAGCGAAAATTTTTATGCGAAATCTTTATTTTTCCATTTTTGGGGATAATTTTTCAAAAATCCTTTAGAATAATCCTGTTATTTACACGATATCGCCATATTTTCCGTTCTTTACATCTCCAACAATCCTTCCGTCCACCAGCGTGATCACTCTGCGTCGCATAATATTCACAAACTGACTGGCGTGCGTGGCCATTACAATGGTAGTTCCCTTGCTGTTCAGCTCGTTAAGCAGGTGCAGCACATCCCAGATGGTGTCGTCGTCCAGATTGGCGGTGAGCTCATCCAGCAGCAGCACAGGAGGACTGCTGAGCAGAGCCCGGGCCAGCTCCACCCGGCGCACCTCGCCGATGGACAGCTCGGCGGGGTAGCAGTCGCCCACCCCGGGCAGGCCCACCAGACCCAGCGCCTTCTCCGCCGCAGCCCTGGCCTTGCGCTGCATACCCCTGGCCCGGCCGGCCACCAACAGGTTCTCCATAATGGTCCGCTTGCGGATCAGCATGGTCTGCTGGCCCACAATCCCGAAGGTCCGGGTCAGCCTGGCCTTCCAGGGGCCGAAATACCGGGCGATGTTGACATCGTCGATATAGGCCGCCCCCTCGTCCGGGGATATCTCCCCGCCCAACAGCTTAAGCATGGTGCTTTTTCCCGCGCCGCTGCTGCCGATGAGAAAGACAAACTCCCCCTGCTCGATGGTGGCATTCAGCTCCCGCACCGCGAAGTGCTTCCTTTTATCCTTCTTATCCTCCGATTTGTACGCTTTCGCAGCATTTTCCAAACGAATCGCTGACATGTGATAAGGCTCCCTTTGCCCTTATGGCGGTCCGTTCGGAACTCCTGGGCGCCGCCATAAATTTGTTGTTCAAAAATCTCGCTTCTTGTAGTATAATCGTTTTCAAGGCCATTGAAAAGAGTTTATTTCAAATTTATGGGGGTCGTCGTGAAAAAATTCGAGCAGCCCAGAAAAAAGAAATGGTATCTGATCCCTTCGATCCTCCTGCTGGCAGCGCTGTGTATCGGCGGGATGGAGCTGGCTATGTGCTCCTATTTCGAGCCGGAGCTCTACCAGCGCATCACTGCCCCTGTGCGCAACGCCGTCCAGGCGGGGGTCCAGCATGTCACCGAGGCGGTCCGGACGGGAGTCCGGCAGGTCACCGAGACCGGCGAGGCGGTGTGGAACGGTCTGTGCCTCACCGCGGACGCCGCCTCCCTGCGCCTGCGGACGGCCTGGGAGGAACTGACCACCGAGGCCGAGTCGGACGAGGAGCTCCAGCTGGTAGACGACAACCTGGTGACCGCGGCGCCGAGGCCACCGGCCAACTACACCATTACCGCCCTGGAGAGCCGGGAGGAGCTGGATATCCTCACCGGAGGGGCCCTGGAGGTCGTCTACTACGACCAGACCTCGGAGCGCTGGGCCGGAGAGTCCTATGGCTCCGACCGCATCGGCAGCCATGGCTGCGGCCCCACCGCCATGTCCATCGTGGTGTCCACCCTCACCGGGCAGATTGTGGACCCGGCCGAGATGGCCCGGCACTGCGTGGAAAAGGGCTGCTGGGCCCGGCTTCACGGCTCCTATCTGAGCATCGTCCAGACCGTGGCGGAGGACTTCGGACTGGTATGCTCTCCCCTTCCGCCGGAGGAGGCGGACAGCGACACCATCGTGCAGCACCTGGCCTCCGGAAGCCTCATCGTCGCCCTGATGGGACCGGGCCACTTTACCAACGGCGGACACTTCATCGTCCTGCGGGGCGTCACTTTGGAGGGGGGCATCCTGGTGGCCGACCCGGCCAGCCAGGAGCGCAGCCTGACCGTCTGGGATCTGGACCTGATTTTGGAGGAGCTGTCCGTCAAGCGCTGGGACGGCAGTCCCCTGTGGGTGGTCTCCCCCCAATTTACCTGAACAAACTGCCCCTGCGGCTTTACGACGCGGGGGCAGTTTGTTATGTCTCTATCCGGGCTTTTATCCGTCCTCTCCGTAAAAAGAGCTCTTCCCGGCCAGACGGCGGCTCAGCCGCCGGTCCAGCTCAATCACCCGCTCAAGCAGGCGGCGGCTCCGGCCGGCCTCCTCATAGAAGGCCCGCTCCTCCGCCGCCGGCTCAGCGGCGCCGGAGGTCAGGGCGGTCACCCGCTCCCCCTCCTCCGGCGACAGGCTCTCCCGCTTCAGGGCGGCGGCCCGCTTCAGCTCCTCCAGGTGGAGGATGGGCTCCTGACGCATGGACAGCAGCAGCCGGACAGACACGTCGTCGCTGCGGTCCAGGGCCTCTCCCAGCTGCTGGCTCAGGTCCAGCGTCTCAGACAGCAGGTTGTATTTCTTCCGCTCCAGCACCGCCAGGTCCATCCAGTCACTTTTCGTCATGTCTGTCTCACCCCGTGCTCTTTTCCGCAGCGCGGAAGGAGTCCCGCATGTCGGCCAGCATGGGGCGCAGGCGCTCCAGCTCGGCCTTGTTCCGTCCGATCTTGATCCGCCCCATCTGATAGGTGAAGTAGTCATACATCCGGCTCAGGTCGTGGCTGATGGGGTACTGCCGGTCCAGGGTCTCGTCCAGGTAGTTGACAATGTCGATGCAGCGGTCCATTGCCCCCTCAAAGGTGGGCCAATCCTGCTTATCCAGCGCCAGACCGGCCAGTGTGGCGCGCTTAATCAGCTCGTCATAGAGCAGCATCAGCAGCTCTCCAGGGGTCATGGAGCTGATAGACTGCTGCTTATACTGCTGGTACCCTCTTGTATCCATATCGGACTCTATCCTTTCTGGTTCGCTCAGCCGCCCATCATCCCCGCCAGGGTGGAGCTCTGGGAGTTCATCTGCTGAATCAGCTGCTCCAGGCGGGCAAACTGGCTGGTGTACTTTTCCACCTGGCTCTCCAGCTTGCTCTGCCACTTCTCAATCTGATTGCTGTAGTTGTCAATCTCCTTCTGCCACTGGTTGTTCATCAGGGACAGGGAGCTCAGGGGGCTGCCGGCCTGCTGGATGAGGACGCCCTTGGGCTCGCCGGTGGTCTTGGAGTAATAATCCAGCTGGTTCTTCATCCGGTCCATGATGCCGTCTTCCTTGGTGAACAGCTCAGACACCCGGTCGGGGTCGCTGTCCAGCATAGAGCGCAGCTTATTCTCGTCCAGCTGGACAGTCTGCGCGCCGGTGTTGATGTCGAAGCTGACGGAGATGCCCATGTCCTTCAGGGTGTCGATGTCCTCCTTGCTGGTGAAGGAGAAGGCCTGGTTCATCTTGGTGTACAGGTTGTTCAGGTTCCGGTCGCCAAAGAGGATGCCCTGCTTGGCCTTCTCCTCATAGCGCTCAATGGCGCTCTCGGACATGCCCTCCCGCTCCTCGTCCGTGAGGGGCTCGTAGTTGGCGAAGGAGCCTCCGGACTTCCGGTAGGGCATGGTGCTGTAGGCACCCTTGATCTCGCTCATCATGGTGTTGTAGTCCTCCACCATGCTCTTGACGGCGTCGATGATCTTGTCCGAGTCGGTCTTGCTCTGGAAGGTGACGCTGTTCTTGTACACCGGCCTGCCGGCGGAGTCCAGGTTCTGGGTCCCGTCCGCGTTCTTGGAGCCGTCGAACTCCTCCTCCATGTTGATGGTCAGTCCATCGACGTTCACGCTGTTGGAGCTGCGGGTCATGGTCTTCTGCTCGCCGTTGACGGTAATGGTGAACTTGGCGTCCTGGCCGGCGGTGTAGTCGATGTTGGGGGCGTTACTCTCGTCGAATTCCACACTGTCGCCATCGTGATCAGTGATCTTAAAATCCAGCGCCGCGCCGCTCTTCTTGTCCTTCGCCTCAATCTGGCCCGTATACTTGTTATAGGCAAAGGAATGATTCATCCCCATGGGAGAGTCGTTCAGCTCATCGACGATCTCCTGAACCGTTGTATCCTTCGTGATGTTGAATTGGACTTCACGCCCGGGAACCGAGAAGGAGAACTTAAATTTTTCACCCTCCGGCCTCATCTTCAGCCATTCCACACCATAGGCATCGGCAAAGCTCTCGCCGCTCCGGTCGGGAATATCGGTGGAGCCGAAGATGGCCTGCGCCAAACCCTCGCCCATTTCGATTTTGCTGTCCGCGCCGGTCTCCTTGGAGGTAAAGGTGAAGCTCTGGGTGGTCTGGGAGTAGCCCACCTGCACTCCGGCGCTCTTGTTGGAGTTGATGTCGGACATGATCTTGGACAGCTTGGTATCCTCGGTATAGGTGCCGATTTTCACGCCGTTGATGGTAAAGTCGTACTGCACCTTCCCGGTCTTTTCGTCCAGCAGGGGATGGCCGTTCTCGTCTGTGGCGATCTTCACGTCTTTCAGCTTATCGCCCATCAGGTCTTTCAGGGTCTTGCTGGTGTTCAGATAGGAGGTGGCAGTGTTGCCGATACCCAGAGCGTCGCCCACGTCGGTGTTGATCACCAGGTCGGAGCCCTCGTTCTTCACCTTGAACTCCAGCTGGAGGCTGCCGTCGGTGGCCTTATTCTCCACAGTAACCTTGTCCCCGAAGGCACTCTTGACCCCCTCCTGGAGGGCCTCGGTATACTTGGCGGCCAGCTCGTCCTTGGCGACCTCCTTGCCGTTGATATAATAAATCTCTTTGGTGGTCTTGTTGCCGTCCTCGTCCTCGACCTCTTTCTTCTCGTATCCGACCCTGGGCATGGCAATCTGCTTGGTGGTGCCGTCCAGGTTCATGTTCATCACCGCGCCGCCCTTTTCCGCCAGATACTCGAAGGTATTCAGCTCCCGGGTCAGGCCCTTCCCGCCGCTGGCGCTCTTGATATTGTTGGTGTCGATGATGGTGATCTTCTTCTCCTTGGCGTCCTCCAGGTCCTCCTCGCTCAGGCCCAGCTGCTCGGCAACATTGCCGCTGGCCCCGGAGATATACAGGCCGTTATTTCCCTTGAGCTCGCTGAAGCCGATCATGCCGTTGGGGTTGGCGGTGGCCTTGATGCGCTCACTGGCGGCCTCGGAGTTGCCGTTGTTGAAGATAATCTTCTCGTCGGCCAGCTTCTGGTTGATGAGCTCGGCCAGCACATCAACGTCCTGCACGTCCTTCTCGTCAACGCCCTGGTCCTTGGCCAGCTTGGTCCGGATGTCCTTCATGGCGTCCACGTCGGTGGACTCGTTGAAGCTGATGCTGACCGTCTTGGAGCCGTAGGTCAGAGTCAGGCTGCCCTTCAGGTTGGACAGCTCCATGTTTTTGGCCGCATCGACGGACAGGTCAACCCCCTTGTCGGCGCGGATGACCCCCGACTCGCCGGTAGCCAGCTCGCTCTTGGTGCGGTACTGGGCCGACTTGGCCAGCTGGTGCACCGCGTTCAGGGAGATATCGCTGCTGGTCTTGCCGCTGGCGGACACCTTATCGGCAAACTCGCCCTTGGTAAGCACCTTCACGGCGCTGCTGAAAAAGCTGGGGGACATCAGGTTGGTGTTGGAGGTATAAGAGGTATACTTGTTGGAGAAGCCCACCATCTTCTGGATAATGCTCCGGTAGGCGTCCTGCTTCCACTCGGTCTTGGTGACCTTCTGGTTCAGCTGGCTGATCTTGGTCTGATAGCTCTTTACCAGACTTTCAATCATGCCCTCCGTGTCCAGGCCGCTGGCCAGGCCACTGATCATATTGGCGCTGTTCATGAGACTGCTTACAGTGTTGCTGCTGCTTACTCCGCCGACGGATGCCATATAAACCGCTCCTTCCATTTATACATCTGTAATTTTTTGTAATTCCCAGGGTTTTTCTGAAAATGAACGCAAAAATACTCTGTACTTTTTTATCGTCCTGTAGTATGATAAAGTTAATAGTCCAAAGAGAAAGATTTTGGGGCCGGCCGCGGCCGGCTCCGGCACGGGAGGAATTGACTTGGCGGCAATCATCGCGATCACCAACCAGAAGGGCGGCGTGGGCAAAACCACCACGTCCAGCGCCCTGATGGACGGCCTACACAGCCGGGGCGCCCGGGTGCTGGGCATTGATCTGGACCCCCAGGGCAGCCTGGGCTTCTGTCTGGGTCTGGACATCGAAAACTGCGCTACCGTCTACGACGTGCTGAAGGGCACCAAAAAGCTGCACGACGCCATCATGGAGTCCGACTGCGGCGACATTCTGCCCTCCAACATCCTGCTGTCCGCCGCCGAGCTGGAGTTCAGCCGGCCCGGCCGGGAATTTCTGCTGAAGAACTGCCTGGCGGATGTGGCGGAGGAGTACGACTATATCGTCATCGACACCCCGCCCGCCCTCAACGTGCTCACGGTCAACGCCTACGTGGCCGCTGACGGCCTGGTCATCCCCATGGCCCCGGAAATTCTCAGTCTGCTGGGCGTCTCCCAGATCCGTGAGACCATCGACACCGTCCGCCGGTGCTACAACTCCCGCCTTCGGGTGCTGGGCATCGTGCTGAACAAGTTCAACCAGCGCTTCACCCTCAACCGCGAGGTGCTGGACATGGCCGAGCAGATCGCCAAGCAGCTGGACACCAGGGTGTTCCAGTCCCGCATCCGCTCCGGCGTGGCGGTGGCTGAGGCCCCCGCCCACGGAGAGAGTGTGCTCTCCTACGCCCCGGACTCCAAGGTGGCCCGGGACTTCCGGCTGCTCATCAACGAGATTGTCCGGATGTACAACCCCGTTTTCCCTAACTCCTGATACTTCGGAAAGGAGCCATTCTCATGGCCGCAAGCAAAAAAAATGCAAAGGGCAACAAAACCGCCCATGTTCTGAACCTCCTCACCGCCCCCGGCGCCCCCAAGGAGGGCGCGCCCGCCGGAGAGGAGACGGAGGGCGTCGAGCAGGCGGCCCCCGCCGCCCCCTCCCGTCCTCTCCTGCCCCCTATCTTAGAGGTGGCCCAGACCAATGACGACAATCTGGCCCAGCAGATTCAGCAGGCCCTGGCGGAGGAGCTGGAGGAAATCCCCGCCGCCCCGGCGGCGGAACAGCCCGCCCAACCTATTATTGAGGAGGTGCCCCCAGTGGCAACAGAGCTTCCCACCGCCCCCTCCGGCGGAAAGATGAGTCAGGAGGACATTGAAAAGATGCTGGCCGGCATGGGCGACGAGCCCGAGCCCGCTCCAGCCCCCGCGCCCGCCCCCTCCGGCGGAAAGATGAGCCAGGAGGACATTGAGAGAATGCTCTCCGGCATGGGCGGCGGCGAGCCCGAGCCCGCTCCGGCCCCCGCGCCCGCCCCCTCCGGCGGAAAGAT
>NZ_QWKG01000070.1 GCF_009911595.1 Colidextribacter sp. OB.20 | reverse complement strand
TTTTCACAAATCTATTCTCATCCTTTTTGCACCATTTGTCTTTATTTTTCTTCGAGTTCTACTATTGATTCGCACTTGTAAAGAGCATATCAACGATTTTCCCCAAGCTGGCTCCGGCAAGATAATACTCAAATATGCTGCGGACAACATCTGCATTTTCTTCATGTATGACGATTTTCTCGCCAATCAAAACATAGCCATATGGAAGTTTCATAGTTACCTCGCTTTCTAAAACATAAATAAAAGCAGGTTTGAGAGATAACCAATCTCCTCAAACCTGCTCGCTGATACCTATAATATGTAATTGTAGCCAATTTTAAGATTTGATTTTAGTGCAATTCTTACAAAAAAAGACCAAACCTGCGTATAACTATCGTTAAACGCAGGTTTTGTCTACAATGGACTGTGGTGCCAAAAAAGATACACCATTTTTCAATGATCGGTAGAAAATGATTATTACCAGACATGAAATCAGCGAGAGCATTTTGGACTTTCCAAAGAAGATTGTCCAAAATACTCTCGCCAATTCAAATTCACAGATAGAAGCGCACTATTTGTTTCAATTGATACTCCGATTCTTCGTTGATTATGCTGATTTGCACCGAAATCCTACATAAAGCTTCAACAACATCCCCCCATCCTCTATCCGATATGATAGCGACCCCCAGTTCCCGCCTTTGGTCACTAAGGGCAAGCAGATGGTTTACCCCGGTTTTCGCTACCAAACCGCTGTCAGCACACAAGACCGTTGAAATACAGCCGTCTCCTTCCACCATAACCGGGTTCGCGTGCAGCGCAGATACCAGCCGGGTGGCGGTACCGCCAGAAATGGCTTCCTTGCCTAACCTCTGATAGGCAGACGCAATGCCGCCTAAAGAAATCCCATAGGTGGGAATTCCGCAGTGGTCCAGCTTCAACATGGGAGTCTCGCCGGTGTAGTCCTGGATATACCCAAGAATTTCCTGCTGGGCAGGACTGCTCATCCTTTCATATCCAGCCGTGCCGCCGGTTAGCTCTCTTTGCAACAGCATAATGGCCATATGGTTCCCAGAACAGGGATGGTAAAGTCTCCGCTTCCTCCCACCATGCAGGAGCCAATCCTGGTAGGAAATCCTGCCCTCGGGAGCCGTGGGTGGGAGAACCAACTCACTTTCCCGAAGCCTGGTCTTTGCCGAGAGTGATCGCAAGGCCTCCATGTGCTGAGGCTGGCCCAGGTGAGATGAGGACAGCAACGCCAATTCCTCGGGGGACAGGGCATAGGCCTGATCCAGCCCCCGGTCCAAAAGGGGAAGCAATTGAAGGGGCTTAGCGGCGGAGTGCATCCACGCAATCCTTTCACTGCGTCCACCGCTGAGGACAGGGGTCCTCCACCCGTCCACCACGATATAATCTGTCATCCGTTCCACTCGTCCACCTTAGCCTCCAGAGGCTCCCTAGGGGTCTGGTGGTGAGTCTGATAACCCAAGGCCACACAGGCAACTAGAGGCTGCCGGAGCCCCATACAATCCTGGTACTCTTGGCAGGCATAGAGGACATCACACATCCAGAGACTATCAATCCCATGGGAGGCCGCAGCCAAAAGCAGGTTTTCGATTGCCGCCCCGATGGCCTGAAGGTCCGCCACCTCAAAAGGCTGGGCGCTCAGGGCCCACCGGTGGGAATCACCGTGCTCGTTTCCAGGATCCCGGACATAGCTCACAAACACCAAGACCGAGGCGTCCCGCAAAACCCGGACGCTACCTTGGGCCAGCTCCAAATCGTCGGTGCCCTTGCCCCGCTCTTGGCGCTCACCGCAGAGGATTTCCAGCTTCCGCAACAAAATATCAGAGAGGCACTCCTTTGCGGCCACCTCCGTCACCACGGTGAAATGCCAAGGCTGACGGTTTTTGGGCGAGGGGGCTCGCATGGCCGTGCGAAGAAGGCCCTCTAGGCACTCCCGGGAGATGCCACGGGTACAGTCGAAGGAGCGGGTGCTCTTCCGCTCCCAAATCGCCCGCTCACTCAATAGTGTAATGTTCTTCGTTTCCATAGCGGCCACTCCGTTTCTTATTGATTCTCTGGGGGCTTGTCCAAATTGTATTTTCCCGTGCAGTCTGTTATTTCAAAGAGCGCCGGGTCCAGGCCCCGGAAATCAGCACTCTCCAGGTTACAGCGGAGGAACTTTGCCCCCTGGAGGCGGCAATCGGCAAAGGAGACATGTTCAAAACCGCAGTCCTCGAATACCGTATCCCGTAAATCCGCGTCTTCAAACAGGGCCAGAGTAAAATCACAGTTAATGAAACAGCCTCCCCGCACTTGAGCGTGGGTGAAATTGGCCTTGCGGAAACAAGGTCCTGCGGATCCTTTTTTGCAGGCATCTGTCTGAACCAGCAAGCTGTCTCGTAAGTCGCAGTTGGAGAAATCACAGTCAACAATATGGGCGTGGGAGAAATCCGACAGGCTGAACATAGCGAAAGCGAAGCGGCAGTTTTCCAAGACTGTTTCCTGGAAGGTGGCCTTCTGACCGTAGCAGCGGTCCAAAATACAATGCTTGAGAAGCGCGTCGGAAAAATTGGCATCGGACATCCGGCTGCCAACGAAATTGTAATCCTCGATGCAGGCCTGGGACAGAACACATGCTTCAAGATTCACAAAGAAAGCCGGCCCCAGCCTCCGTCCCTCCCAAGAATCAATAAAGGGCGGAAGCGGCCACTCCTCCTCATCCAGCTGAGCCGACAGCCAGTACTCCTTCCAGCCGAAACGGCTGCCCTTTTCCTGCTGGAATCCCAGCTTGGCATTGGTCAGGACCGCCCCACTTAAATCCGCATAAGATAGGCAGACGGAATCCAAGGTGACGCTGGACATCACTGCCTGACGAAAGGTAGCCTGTCGGAAGTCACACCAGGCAAACAAGCAGTTGATCAAAAGGGCGTTGACAAAGGAGGCGCTTTTAAACCGCATGACTCCGTTCTGGTCGCTAAATTTCTGGCCGCAAAAATCCGTGTTTTGAAATACGGCCCTTTCAAAGCAGCTCTCCCCGTCGGCCCGAATCTGGTTCAGCACTGCGTCGGAAAACACAGCCTCTCGACAATTTGCGCCCCTCAGATTCACAAAATTCAGCCGGGCGCGGGTAAAATCCGCGCCTTGAAGCTTCGCCTTGTGGAGGTCAATTCCCTCCAACTTTTCGGAATCTTTGGGATTGGGATTCTTCTCGAAGACGCTGTTTGTGAATACGGTACCGTTCAGGCACAGGGGCACCGTGCTCAGAGAGAGGAACGGTGCAGTGAAGCTCTGCTTCTGCAACCGCTCTCCCTCCAGAAACTGCTCTCTCAGCAATTCCTCTAATTCCCGCACGGTGCCCCGCAATAGGTCATACTCCGAACATGTAAGGGAACCACGCCGGGAATCGTATTTTTCTACCCACAGATAGTCTCGGTAGGATATGAGCTTCTCATAATCTTCCACAAATTTCTTGCTTGTGATACTGCTGAGGACGCTTTGATCATCGGGTGCATGAAAGCTGTCCTTGTGGTTTTGAATGAGTCGCTCCGCCAGCATCTCTATGTCGCCAATCCACTTAAAGACGCCGTCTATCTGATTAGGGGGGGCCGACTTGCCCTTTTCGGAGAATAGCTTTTTGCGGGCGTAGCGGGCAAAAATGCGTAGGCACCCATCATGGCATATGACACAGCAGGTGTAAACAAGCAGAAAAAGACTCACCACAGAGGAAAAAGCTATGACCACAGGTGGCATCCAATCTGCGACGGGAACAGGTTTATCCGCATTGTCGATCCAAAAGCAGCACAACAGAGAAAGTAGGCTGGAGATTGTCAGGATTACTAGACAAGCTGTATATATACGAAGTAAGCTGTCAATGCTCTTCTTTTCATAGGGCTTTTGCTGGTCTTTCAAGAAGCCCGCAACAAATATGTAAGCCGTGATGGCCAGCGCCAGAAGTGCCAGCAAAATGGCAATCAAGGTTGCGTAAATGGTAGTGGTAATGGTTTTGGCATCCCCTGCCCCAGATATCACGTCACGGAAGAGGGATACTCTATGTATCAAGAAAACGCCGCCGAACAGGCTCAGTGTGACAAAAATGGGAATTTTCCAATTACGATCCTTCATCTTCCGCCGTCTCTCCTCTCTTCATCCAGCTCCCTCAAAAACGCACCCCGGCAGGAGCAGACTGGCCCTCCGCAAAGATCAGTCAGCAGTTCCTGCCGCCGCCGGGGGTCGAAATCCGCAATAAACGCCTCATAAAAATCCATCAGCTTCCGATGGCAGGCCGGACAGCTCTCCGGGGGAATGGCCTCTCGGGCCCGTCCCGCCTCCTGCCGGTCTCCGTACCAGGCCAGTTCCACCCTCCCAAGCAGCCCGTCGTCCAGGTGGCTCAGCAGCTCAATTAGCATCCAATGGGAAATCCGGCGGTAGGAGTTCTCCTGATACAGCTGTCCCAGCAGCGTATTGGGCTTGATGTTCGCCGGAAAGATCACAGCCCGGCTGGCCCCATGGGCAATCGCCCAAGCAATGGAGTCTAAAGCGTCCTGAATCTGCCTCTCCGGAGTCAAAAAGGGCGCGCCGAGAAAGACGTTCAGCACCGCCGCCATGCCAAAACTGCGAATCAGGGAAACAGTTTCGGCCAAAGCGTCCAAATCCATGTATTTGCAAAGAGAATGCTCCAAGACCCAGGAATCCGCAGACTCGAAGCCCAGCTCCAGCACCACCTCTTGGTCCGGCAGAGCCACTTGGAGATGTTTTAGAACTTGGGGCGTCACCGTAGTGTAATGGGTTTCCAGAATAACCGTCGGCACACCGCTGCTTCGTACCATCTCCAAAACAGCGTCCAGCACCGGCGGGGCCATCTCCCGCTCATCCAGAATGCTACCGCAGGTGCCAAGCAGAATCTCCCGCACCGGGCCCGCAGTTTCCTCCAGAGCCTTTTTCAGCTGGGATACCGCTTCTTCGGCGGTGATGGCCCGCCCCCCGCCGTAATCGCACATGGTGCAGTATCCTGTCTCCCGGAACCGGCACCCCACGCTGGAAAAGCAGATGTGGAGGAAGTCCCCTCGGTTCCAGACCTCGCAGAGGTTCAGGTCCCGTGCTCCGATGTCCCGGGCGGCTTGGTTTTTCCGAATCAACGCAGTATCCATCATCTCATCCGCTTTCTGTGTCAGAATTCCGAATACGCCGTCCTGCGGAAATCCAAGGCCTCCCTGGGCTCCACGATGGTCAGCGTATTGTTGCGACAGGCGGGACAGGAGGGGCCCAAGGTCAAGCTATAATGGCGGCAGATTTCCTCTGCTCTCTGGGTGAGCTCCAGAAACCACTCGTTGGAGGGAGGGACGACATCCTGCATATCCGTAAAAGGCACCGGGCGGAAAGGGGATAGAATCGGCGCCGCACCCAAGCGGCACACCGCCTCCACGCCCTCCAAAAGGGACTCCATAGGCTCCAGTCCGGCGATGAAGGAGCAGCGGACGGCCCCCATTTTCCCCACGCACTCCGCCGCCCAGCTCAAGGCATTCAAATACCGCTCCCGGGAAATCCGTCCCTTTCCGGGCATATACCGAAGAGCTAGGGTGCGATCATAGAGCTCCATGTTAAAAGCAAACTCCGTAACCCCGGCCTCGGCGTAGGCCTGAATATCGTCCTGCTTCCGAGGCGGTAGGCACATGAGGTAAATGGGCATCCGGGAGTAAGAGCGAATCCGGCGGCACATGGCAAGAATTGTTTCCCGCTCCCTTCCCGGCTCGTTGGAGGCCCCGCCAATCAGGATGTGGCGGAAGGGACGAGGTCGCATGGAAAACCAGTGGTCAATGGTCTCCAAAATATCCGCCTGAGAAAAGCCCTGGTCTGTGTCTGTCACCTCGCAGAACCGACAGCCCATACCGTGGCGGGGAAAGGTACAGTAGGGGTTGTTCTGCAGGCGGAGGCGGTCCGTCGCCAAGAAGCTGATGCGCTCCAAAGGGATGCCAGCCGCCGTCCGGGAGCAAGACTGGGAATAGCGGGCGTCGTATTCAACGTCTGCCAGCTCCTCCCCGAAGTACAAGAGGCATAGACCATCCCCGCTTCGCCGGAGGGAGAGAGCATAGGGAGAGCAACCCACTAGCTTACAAGACAAAGGCGTATTCATATATGTGCCGTCTACTAGCAGATCCAAAGAGAAGTAGGTTCCCTCCCGCATTCCGCCATGGGTGCGGATATAGTCCGCCGCCTGGGGCAGAATAATGGTCCCTTGGTTGGCAAGGCCGATTTTCAGCTCCGTGAGAGAGCGGACCCGTATGCTCTTCCGCCAAGCTGGACTGGGAGCTGGGAGGCTGGGGTGAAGCCGCACGGCCTGGTCTCTGTCGCAGGGACTGAGAATATTATCCCGGAAGACCATCGTATACTGACAGGCACAGTTCTCCGTGTCCTGATTCTCCCGGTACCCGTCTAAAAGGAGCTCAAAAGGTACGTTTTTCTCCCTGGCCCGGTTCAGGAGATAATGCCCGTGGAACCCCCCGTCCTCATAAATCTGGGAGAAGGAGCTGTAGGGGACGCTGACCACCTCCACCCGCTCCCTGAGTTCTGGGGAGACTGCCTCGTGCCGGAAAGAGGCCATAGTACACTCCTGGACTGAGGGCAGGCCCGTTTCCAGCAGGGCCCGGTTCAAAAGATGGGTTGAGCCCTGGAAGCGGTCGTTGACCTCCAAGAGGAAAATACCTCGCTTGGTCCAAATGCCGTCCACCCCCAGTACGCCCCGGTAGCCTGTGGCCCGGACCGCCTCGCATAGAGGACGGGCGGCGGAGAGGAAGGCCTTTCTAATCTCGCTGGGCAGAGCCTGGTAGGCAGGAAAATCTGCTCCCCGGTAGAGGAGGCGCTGACCGCTAGGAACAATGACCTGAATGGATCCAGGAAACAGGAGACTGTCCTCATCGTAAATCACCGCATGGAGATTCAAGGGAATATTAGAGGCAATGAAACCAGAAACCAAGTATTCCCTATCCGGGTTGAGGGCATTAAAAACCTCCGCCTCGTTATCCCGACCCAGATAAAAGGTTCCCTGACCCCCGGAGGAGACGGCCTCCTGGATGATATAGGCCTCGGAATCTGTCCAGAGGCCAGAGCCTTGCAGCGCGGCGTAGGTACACTCCCGCCCGCGGTACACCTGGCTTTCCAGCATTGGAACCACATCCCGGGCGAAAGTGCGGAAGGAACGTTTGTTGTCCAGCGTCTCAAGGAGAGACTTTCGGTTTAGGCAAATGCTGCGGGATACCACTACATCGGGAGCCCCGTGGGTGTAATTGGGGTTGTAGGACATGAAATGGCAGTCCGGGTACTGCCGGATGAGCTCCAGCTGGCGCTCTAAAATAAAGGCAGATGAGGCGGGGTGATCCACGTTGTGGTTGATTCGGAGGCCATGAGTCCCGCAATAAGAGCAGTTTCCACCGGTATCGCTTGCAACGCTTGACAAAGGGAAACATGATAAACAACAAAAAAATGGACTGTCAACCTTACCGAAAACGCCGCCCGGCTGTAAAAAGGGCGGCGTTTTTGCGTGACAGGGAAAGGAGGAAAACGTATAAGGAGACGGGGCCAAAATAAGGTTTTGGCCCCGTTTGTATTTGAAAAAGTAAGGAGGTCAAGCGAATGGCAGAAGAAATTAAAACGACCCCAGCCCCGGAGGGACAAACGCTGGAGCCCCCCGCGCCGGAAGTGTCGGAGGCCCCGCCCGCCCCGGAGCCGGGGGCCCAGGGTGTGATCCCCGGCATGGAGGGTCCCCCGGCCCCGGAGAACAAGGTGATCAACCTGTCGTCCGTCCGGGCGGGGCAGGAGCAGACGGACCCGGCCAAGGAGGGCGGGCAGGAGTGGGAGAAGCCCCAGGAGCAGCCGGAGCCACCCCGCCGTGGCCGCCGCCCCAAGAACAAGGAGGCCCCGGCCCAGGGTGAGAGGCCCAAGCGCAAGGGCCGCCCGCCCAAGGCGGAGAAGCAGACCCCCGGCGGGGGCGGAGCTGGCAAGACGGCCAAGACCGCCACGCGGGGCAAGGCCGCTGGAAAATCCGCCCCGGCCAAGGAGGAGGCCCCGCCGCCTCCCGCACCCGCGCCGGAGGAGCCGCCCCAGCCCAAAGACGCCTCCCGTGGGGAAAAAGAGGAGATCGTCTATCTGGACCTCTCCCAGCTCCACCCGTTCCAGGATCACCCGTTCGGCGTCCGGGACGACAATGAAATGAAAGGGCTGGTGTCGTCTGTGCGGGCAGGCGGCGTCCACCAGCCCGCTCTGGTGCGCCCCCGTGAGGGCGGAGGCTATGAGATCATAGCGGGCCACCGGCGGCAGCGGGCAAGCGAACTGGCGGGGTACAAAAATATGCCCTGTATCGTCCGCAACATGACGGATGATGAAGCCGTCCTCGCTATGACGGACGACAACCTGCGCCACCGGGAAACGATTTTGCCCAGCGAAAAGGCGGCGGCCTTGAAGCAGCAGTATGAGGCCATCAAGCACCAGGGGACGCGGGGCGACGGCGCGGACCTGGGCAAGCTGTCTCTGGACAAAGTGGGCGAGCGCAACGGCATGAGCGGAAAGACGGTGCAGCGGTACATTTATCTGAATGACCTTGTGCCGGAGCTGAAACAGTTCATGGACGGCGGCAAGCTGTCGTTCACCCCCGCTGTGGAGATTTCCCGTATCAGGCCGGACCATCAGAAGTATATCGCCGTGTCCATTGAGGGGCAGCAGTCGTCCCCCTCCAAGGCCCAGGCGAAGAAGCTGCGGGAAATGGACGAAAAAAACCAGCTCAACCCGGACGTGATCGACGCGGTGTTGAGCCAGGAGAAGAAAAAGGAGGATTTTGACGTGATCATCAGCTCTGCGGAATTGGCCCAGTATTTCGGCAAGGACAAGACGCCCCGTGAGATGAAAGATCAGATCATGGCCCTGTTGGGGGAGTGGAAAGAGAAGCAGCCCCCGGAGCTGGGCAAGGGCGAGAAAAAGACGGATAGGGAGAAGTAAGCGGAGGCTCTGGACACCGTGTCCAGAGCTTTTCCCATCCCCCGTGAAAACGGCTCTTGTGGAATATCCCCCGTCGCCGCGCCACTCATAGCACAACCGGGGCAGCCTGTCAAGGGCAAAGCCGCCGCTGCGCGGCGGTGCTCCGCACCCTTGACTGGCAGTCCCGGCTGTGCTACTCCCAAGGCGCGACGGGGGATATATCCTCCAGAGCCGCCCCCCTTTCCCCAAGAATGGGGAAAGGGGCGGGGGGAAAAGGGGCTGACCGTCTCCCTCCCAGCCATTCCATACAATAAAAATCCGAACGGAGGTTTTGAACATGAAAATGCCCCTGGCGTATGTCACCGCCGCCTGGAGCGCGGACCCCGTGGAGGCCACGGAGCAGGCTGCCCGGTATTGCCGGGCTGTCTACGAGGCAGGCTTCTCCCCCATCTGCCCCACGCTGTACCTCCCCCTGTTTCTCAATGACGCTGTGCCGGAGGAGCACAAGAGCAGCATTGATATGAGCCGGGACCTGCTGCGCCGCTCCCGTGTGCTGGTGGTGTGCGGCCACGCTGTCACCGAGGCGGTGAAAAATGACATCGCCGTGGCCCAGCGGCTCAAGATCACGGCCACCACCCTGGAGGGTATTCTGACGGTAAAGGGGCAGGGCCGCTGCTGACCCTGGGAAGCCTCTTTGACGGGATCGGCGTGTTCCCCCTGGCCGCCCGGCGTCAGGGGATCGTCCCCCTGTGGGCCAGCGAGATCGAAAAGGCCCCTATCTCCATTACGAAACGCCACTTCCCGGACATGGAGCACCTGGGGGACATTACCCGGCTCCACGGCGGCGAGGTCCCGCCCGTGGACATCATCACGTTTGGTTCACCCTGTCAAAATCTATCCAGCGCGGGCCGCCGTGAGGGGCTGGGCGGGGCAAAGTCCAGCCTGTTCTTCCAGGCGGTCCGCTTGATCGAGGAAATGAGGGATGCCACTGGAGGTCAATTTCCAACAATCGTTATTTGGGAAAACGTCATGGGAGCTCTGCTATCAGGAAACCGGCTGGATTTTAGAGCCGTCCTGCAATCTCTCACAAACACCGAAATTCCAATGCCTGCTTCTGGACGCTGGGCCAACGCCGGAATGGTGCGAGGCGGAGGCCGTGACGTGTGCTGGCGTCTGCTGGACGCCCAGCATTGGGCAGACCCCCGGCTGGCCCGGCGTCAGCGGGTGTTCGTCGTGGCGGATTTTGGAGGCCGACGTGCCGGAGCGGTCCTGTTTAAGCCCCGCCGCCTGTTCCCGGCTCCTGCGCCTTGCGGAGACTTTGGGCTGCCCCCCGCCGGAGGCAATCGAATATCTGCTTCTGAAACAGGGGGGCCGCTACCAGTCGTCCACCCCTTTCAAGGTTACCGTATGCGGGGGGCGGCCAAGGCGGGGGACGTTGGGAATTTCCTGGGGAGCTTTGGAAAACCAACAGACCCTTTTCCCACCCTGATGGCCGGGGGGCTGACGGTGTTTGCCCTGTGGCTGGAGGGCCGGGAGGCGGAGGGCGTCATTACCTGGCTGACCCCCACGGAGGGGGAGCGGGCCATGGGCCTGCCCGACGGCTGGACGGCGTTCGGCCACGACGGGCGGCCCGTCTCCGCCCGCGCCCGTCAAAAGGCCCTGGGAAACTCCATTGCCCTGCCCTGTGCGGAGTACATCATGGCGGGAGTAAAAGAAGAATTGGAGGGAGGGAAACCGTATAGCGATATTTGAAGCCTGTGTGACGAACCTGGGCAAGTACAACGAGGGCCAGCTTGTATATGAGCGGGTGGCGTTCCCCACCGACACCGAAACTGTCCAGGCCGCCTTGAAAAAGATCGGGATCGACGGTATTCGGTATGAGGAGATTTTTATTTCCGATTATGACGGCCCTATGCCCCAGCTCCACAAGCACCTGGGTGAGTACGAGAGCATTAACGAGCTGAACCATCTGGCCTGTGTGCTGTCGGAGCTGGATAAGGACGAGCTGGCAAAGTTTGAGGCCGTCATGGACGGCGGCGAGTACACCGGCAGCGTCAAGGAGCTGATCAATCTGGCCCAAAACCTGGACAGCTACAGCTTTTATTCCGATGTTCACACCGAGGAGGACTTGGGGCGGATGTATCTCCAGGAGCTTGAGGCCGTCCCTGTGCCGGAGCACCTGATCGACTACATTGATTATGAGGCATACGGGCGGGACGCGCGGATCAACGAGGGCGGGCACTTCGCCCCTGGCGGGTACGTCCAGGGGGGACATTCGTTTAAGGAGCACTACTACGGGATCGAGGACATTCCCGACGAACACCGGGTATTCTCCATGCCTAAAGTGCCCATCCGGGAGCAAATGGCCGCCTATCAGGAAATGGCAAACCGGGCTTCCCTGACCACGGAGCGGTCCGCGCCCAAGGTGGACCGGGAGGAGCGGTAGCCCTCTGGACACCGTGTCCAGAGGCAGGAGGTGATGATTTTTGGTAGATGAAGATATTTCCCGGCGCACGATAGCCCTCTCCATCCGAACGGGGAAGCTGACGGCGCGGACGCTGGCCTGGGCGCTGCGGGCGGCAGGCCGGAAGATCCAAAAGGAGCGGCAGGCCCGCAAGACGCCCCACGGCAGGCAGAGCGTCAAGCAGCTTATGAAGCAGGGCGAAGCGACCAACAGCCTCCCCGTGGAGGCCCCCAGGGAGTTTGACCGGGTGGCCCGGCGCTGGAATGTGGACTACGCTTTTTACAAGAACGGCGAGGGAAAATATCTGCTGTTCTTCAAATCCAAGCAGGCCGACGCCATCACCGCCTGTTTTGGGGAATACTCCCGCCGTGTCATGGACCGGCCCAGGGCGCGGCGGGTCCCCATTCTGGAGCGGATGAAGCGGGCCGGGGAGCTGCTGCGGGGCCAGGAGCGGACCCAGGAGCGGGCAAAGGAGGCGGAGCGTGAAGAAAGATAGCTTGAAAAAATATCTCCTCCCCAATCTGCCCTACCTGTTCATGGCCTGGGGCTGCTTGAAGCTGGGGACGGCCTACCGTCTGGCGGCTGGGGCCAACGCCGGGGAAAAGCTGGTGGGCATGATGGACACCATCAACACGGCCTTTGCCTCCCCCGCCCCTGGGCTGGACCCGGTGGACTGGCTGGTGGGGATCGCGGGGGCGGCGGCCATCCGGCTGTTCGTCTACGTCAAGACCAAAAACGCGAAAAAATACCGCCGTGACGAGGAGTACGGATCGGCGCGTTGGGGCGGCCCTAAAGATATAGCCCCTTTCGTCGATCCCAAGTTTGAGAAAAACGTCATTCTCTCCGGGACGGAATTTCTCACCACCAACACCCGGCCCAAGAACCCGGCCAACGCCCGGAACCTCAACGCCTGCGTGATCGGCTCCTCCGGCTCCGGCAAGACCCGGTTCTGGCTCACGCCCCAGCTCCTCCAGGCCCACTCCTCCTATGTGGTGGTGGACCCCAAGGGCGGGGTGCTGTCCCAGGTGGGCTACTTCCTCCAGAGGAAAAAGGGCTATAAGATCAAGGTTTTCAACAGCATTGATTTTTCCCGCTCTATGCACTACAACCCCCTGGCCTATATCAAGAATGAGGCGGATATTCTGAAATTCGTGAACACCCTGATCGCCAACACCAAGGGGGAGGGCAAGGAGGGGGACCCGTTCTGGACCAAATCGGAGACGCTTCTATACTGCGCCCTGATCGCCTATATCATCTTCGAGGGGCCGGAGGAGGACCGGAACATGAATACCCTGGTGGATATGATCTCCGGCATGGAGGTGAAAGAGGAGGACCCGGACTTTATGAACGCCATCGACTATATGTTCAAGGGCCTGGAGAAGCGCAAGCCGGACTGCTTCGCCGTGAAGCAGTACAAGAAGTACAAATTAGCCAGCGGCAAGACGGCGCGCAGCATACTTATTAGCTGCGGGGCGCGGCTGGCCCCCTTTGACATTCCCCAGCTCCGGGAGATCATGAGCTGCGACGAAATGGAGCTGGACCGCCTGGGAGACAAGCGGACGGCGGCTTTCTTCATCATCAGCGACACGGACACCACCTACAATTTCATTGTGGCGCTGGCGTTCTCCCAAATGTTCAACCTGCTGTGCGAGAGGGCGGACAACGTACACGGGGGCCGCCTGCCCCACCACGTCCGGGTACTGTGGGACGAGGCCGCCAACACGGGGCAGGTCCCGAACCTGGAGAAGCTGGTGGCGGTGATCCGCTCCCGCGAGGTGAGCCTGACCCTGTTCTATCAGGCACAGTCCCAATGCAAGGCCATTTACAAGGACAACGCGGAGACGATCATGGGCAACATGGACAGCGTGATTTTCCTGGGCGGGCGGGAGCACTCCACCGTCAAGGAGATTTCCGAGGCGTGGCTGGGCAAGCAGACCATCTCCATGCAGACGGACAGCCGCTCCCGCGGGCAGTCCGAGAGTTACAGCCAGAACACGCAACGCCTGGGCCGGGAGCTTATGACCATGGACGAGCTCACCACCATGCCCGGCGATAAGTGCATTTTACAGCTCCGGGGGCTGCGGCCCTTTTTCTCCCCCAAGTACGATTTGAAGCAGCACCCCAACTACCGCTATACGGCGGAGGCGGACAAGAGAAATTCCTTTGACCTGTCCCGCCTGATCTCCCGCCGTATGGAGAAGCTGGACCCCGACGAGCGATATACCGTGTACGAGGCGGACGTGCCGGACGAGGCGGACATAGGCGAGGACGAGGACATCTTCAACTATGACGACCTGGACGACCCGGACGCCTTTGTATAACCTCTGGACACCGTGTCCAGAGCGTTCCTGCCGCCTGACAAGGGCGGCTAATTTATTAGGGTTCCCGCAAAATCGTAGATTTTGTGGGAGGAGGAGCCACAACGGAATGAATGAGTTTTCACGCTTGCGTGGAAACGAATGATATGAAGTTTGTGGCGACGAGGCCGGGATAACATTCCCGGAGAATATGGAGGTATTTATGCAGTTTTTCGCTTCCGCTATCACCACCTTGCAGACCCTCGTTGTGGCCCTGGGCGCTGGCCTGGGCGTGTGGGGCGTCGTCAATCTCCTGGAGGGCTACGGGTCCGACAATCCGGGCTCCAATGCTCATGTACGGTAAAGAAGCAAACAACCGAAAACAAGACATAGACCGCCAGCACCACACTATTCCGAACCAAAGAAGCTAAAGACCAAAAGATAAGCATTATGGAAATGTGCATAACAGGCTATGGAATCATGGATAACTCTATTCACAGCACATGGAAAAGCTAAAGTGCAGCTTTCCCACGTCCTGCAAACAGAGTTACCCACAATTCCATAAGACAGCCAGTTATACACATTCCCACAATGCCGACTACTACGGAAGCCCATTCATTTCTTATATCTTTTTGTGAAAAAGAAATTTCTCTTTTGGGTACTTCCTTTCTCCGAGCCAATGTGCTATAATAGCCTCATTCCAGAAAAGGAGTAAAAAATATGCGGCAAGGTATTCTTAAATAAAACTATAATCAAATAGCGGGAACAAAGAATTGTATTTGTCCTTGAATGAAAGGGCTTAGTTTTTTGTACCCAATTTAAGAATACTTTTGCCTTATCAATATTGACATATCGACAGTAAGAACAGCAGTCGCCAGCAAGCGTATGCTGTATATGTGTATGTCCGTAACCTATATCCCCAGTGGTAAAAGTATTTACTGCTGGGGATTTTTATGCCCTTTTGGGCTGTAAAGGGAGGACAATCACATGAAAATAATCAATATCGGCATTCTTGCCCATGTAGACGCAGGAAAAACAACTTTAACAGAAAGTCTGTTATATACCAGTGGAGCGATTGCGGAACAAGGCAGCGTGGATAAAGGAACTACAAGAACAGACACCATGATTTTAGAACAACAGCGGGGAATTACCATTCAGACAGCAGTTACCTCTTTTTGTTGGAATGGTTATAAAATCAATATCGTGGACACTCCCGGTCATATGGATTTTTTAACCGAAGTATACCGTTCTCTATCTGTCCTTGACGGGGCTGTTTTAGTTGTTTCGGCAAAAGACGGTGTACAGGCGCAGACCCGGATATTATTTCATGCGCTTCAGAAGATGAACATTCCGACCATTATCTTTATAAATAAGATAGACCAAGACGGAATCAATCTATGCCATGTTTACCAAAACATTAGGGAAAAACTTACCCATGATATGATTGTCATGCAGGAAGTTGTCTTATCACCAAAGATAACAATGACCGACATTTCTGATTTGAATAAATGGGATACCGTTATTGCTGGAAGCGATGAACTGTTAGAGAGATATATTGCGGAGGATTCATTGGATATACAAGATTTACAACGTGAAAAATGCCAAAGAACCAGACGTTGCTCTTTGTTTCCTGTTTATCATGGAAGCGCAAAAAACAATTTAGGAACGGAGAAATTGATTGAGGTAATTACGGAAACTTTCGTCACAGGAACAGAGAATAGTCAGTCCGAATTATGCGGATATGTTTTTAAGGTTGAGTATACAGCACGGAAAAAACGACTTTCCTATTTGCGTCTGTATCATGGAACGCTCCGTTTGCGAGATACGCTCTTGCTGTCAAAGAAGAAAAAGATAAAGATTACAGAAATGTTCATTCCGGCAAATGGCGAAATCGTTCCGACAGACCATGCCTATCCGGGCGAAATCGTTATCTTATCCGATGATACTTTGAAACTGAATGATATTTTGGGAAATGAAAAGCTCCTACCTCACAAAGCATGGCTTGACAATCCTATGCCTTTACTTCGGACAACCGTCTTTCCAGAAAAGTTGGAACAAAGGGACGACCTACTGAATGCTCTCACAGAAATTGCTGATACAGACCCGCTTTTGCAGTTTGAAATTGATACTGTCACCCATGAGATTATTCTATCCTTTTTGGGAAAGGTACAGTTAGAGGTTGTATGTTCGTTGCTGGAAGAAAAGTATCATGTAAGAGTGGCTATGAAAGAGCCTACTGTTATTTATCTGGAAAGACCGTTAAAAAGGGCAACCTATACAATTCATATTGAGGTACCACCGAATCCGTTTTGGGCGTCTGTTGGTTTAACTATAACACCACTTCCTGCCGGAAGCGGAATACAGTATGAAAGTGAAGTATCTCTCGGTTATTTAAACCAAAGTTTTCAAAATGCCGTCATGGAGGGGGTACGTTATGGACTGGAACAGGGCTTATATGGTTGGGAGGTAACAGATTGCAGAATTTGTTTTAACTATGGAGTTTATTACAGCCCTGTCAGTACCCCCGCAGATTTTCGATTTCTTGCGCCTGTTGTGTTGGAGCAGGCATTGAAAAAAGCAGGAACACAGTTATTGGAGCCATATCTTTCCTTTACCCTTTTTGCGCCACAGGAATATCTTTCACGGGCTTACAATGACGCACCAAAGTATTGTGCAGTGATTGAATCAACTGTAGTTGAAAATGATGAAGTTATCTTTAAAGGAGAAATCCCTGCCCGCTGTATTGGTGAATATAGGAGTGATCTGAATTTTTATACAAACGGAAGAAGCGTTTGTCTTACAGAGCTAAAAGGGTATCAAGAAACTTCTGGTGAGCCAGTATTGCAGTCACGCCGTCCTAACAGCCGCTTAGATAAGGTTCGGCATATGTTTCAAAAAGCAACATAATCTCTTGCGTGATGTTCCAGAGAATGCTTAGAAAGGAGATAACTATGTATTTATTTCATGAAGAAATACAACACTGGAAAGATTGGGAAAGAATATTTTTCTCTATTCCCGTTTTTTCTCCGTTAATAAAGAAAATTATGCAAATAGAAAAATTACGGGCTTATGAGATAGAAAAGTCAATGCCCGGAACAAACGCAGTATTCAAAGCAGGTAATTATGTTATTAAGATATATCCACCTGTTGACAGTGGGCTTAATGGAATTTTAGATATGGAAAATGAAGCCCGCATTACACGAAGTATCAACGCCATAGGTGTAGAATCACCTTGCATTGTGGCAAATGGAATCATCAAGGATAAATATGATTTTGCATATATCATTATGAACTATATAGAGGGGCTTCCTTTTCGTATAGCCGTAAAATCCATGAGTGATATGGAAAAAGAACTTATAGGGGTGAAACTTCGTGATATTACAAATAAATTAAATGTTCCTAGTAATCATTTTAGCAATACAAATGTTTTGCTTGATGTGGATAGGCAAAGCAGGTGGGAAAAATACAGTAAGTGCTTCCAACGAGAAAGATTAAATTATATAAAAGCACACAATTATGGAAAACTTGTGTTAGTTCATGGAGATTTAAATGGTGATAACATATTGATAAATAGTAATGGGAAAATCAGTATTATTGATTTTGCCGAATCGGTTCAAGCACCAAAGGTATATGAGGACGCACTGATTGCAATAGAATTATTTAATTTCGACAAATCACTTCTTGTTGGTTATTTTGGTGGCTGCAATTCTGATACTATTGCCCAAACGTGCTTTGACGGACTATTGATACATGATTTTGGTGGGGATATTATAAAACACCATTTAGGAGAATATAGAGATTTTAAATGTTTGGAAGATTTACACCAGAGAATTAAGGAGAAGTTTTCTGTTCAATGAAAATACAGCCATACACATTGCAACACCTCATACGGTAGAAAGGGAGGAAGTTTTTATGGAATGCACAGAAAAATACAAAGAGCATATTGAATATACATTTAATGCCTTTTGCAGAGTAGTCATACGCTATGCGGCTATCAACGCATGGCGTGACAGGGATAAGCGGCGGCAAAGGGAAATATCCTTTGAATACCTCACAGAAGAAAAGTTTTATCCGTTTTATACGTCAGATAACTATTTTATAGACCCCTACAAGCAATATCCTGTCACTATATGCGGACAGACGATTATCCTCACTAACGGGGAGCTTGCCGCCGCCCTGTCCTCTCTGCCAGAGAAAAAGAGGGAAATCATCTACCTTTATTTTTTCGGGCGTTACACACAGCAGGAAATTGGGGAACTATACGGACGCTGCCGAAGTACGGCATGGCATCATATACACAGTGCCTTACAAATGTTGCATGAAAAAATGGAGGTACTTTTTCGTGAAGAATCTTAAACTTATACCGTATGAAACCATTGTTAGAGCGACCAACGGAGAGCCGGAAGCGGTGGACGAAGTTTTACAGCATTACAGCAAGAGAATCCGGCTTGCTTCTCTTGAAAACGGACACGTCAACAAGGACACCGAGGACAACATCAAACGGCGGCTTATCGCTGCCCTGTTTCAGTTCCGCTTTGATGAACAGGCTACATAACAGGGGGTGAGATTTATCGGGAAAATAATCATGCTTACATTCAACGATACAGAAGAAAAAGCAGTTGAAAAAGCTATAGCCGCCCTTGCCGATATAATACCGCTGGAAGCCATACAGCCGCCCCGTTCCCCCGCATTGGTTTTTCCGGGACTGGAAATCAGACTACACCAACGCCGGGTATTAAGAGACGGGGCAGACATCTATCTCACTCGCTTAGAATACGGCATACTCTGCTATCTTGCAGCCAGTCCGGGGAGGGTATTCACAAAGGCGCAAATCTTTGAATCCGTGTGGAGTATGGAAAGCGAAAGCTGCCAGTCAAGCGTTACAAGTGTGATATGCAACTTGCGGAAAAAGATAGAGCCGGACAGCAAAAACCCCACCTACATAAAGACCGTTTTAGGCATAGGCTACAAGTTTGCTTCCGGGGAATGAAAACCGAATAACCGCCGCCCTTTTTGGCAGTCAGAAAGCAGGAAATCAAGAAAAGGTTTCCTGTTTTTTTGTACCTGTTTTTGTCAAATGCTGTTACGAAAACACGAAAAGATTTTCCGGGGAACTTTGCCATATTTTCCTTCCAGTGCGTAGTGATAATGACGGGAAAAATATTCCCGCAAAGTTGGCAGAAGCCCCGCCCTCTCCGTCGAGGGTATCAGCAGAAGCCAGCACAGCGGAATCCGTCACTTTCTTAGAGCAAGATTCTACCACAGTACCAAATTTCGCTAATCGCTCATTTTGTCCTGCGGGAATCTTGTTGGGGTTGCCACCCCAAGCCCGCCTTTTTGCGGCTTGCGCCGCTTGAAAAATCCCTCAAAAAATTTTTTTCGGATTTTTCAAAAAACACTTCCGCTTATGCCCCTGTTTTTCTCCTATTAGTGAAAGGGCAAAGCATAAAAGAAAGGAGGTCTACGACCATGAAAAGATATAACACGCCACACCGCCACAGGGTAATCAAAACACGCTTGACCGAGGAAGAATACGCCGAGTTTTCCGAGCGTGTCGCCCTCTGCAAAATGAGCCAGTCTGAATATATCCGGCAAGCCCTAACCAAGTCAAGGATATGCCCGGTTATCACTGTTTCCCCGGTCAATGATGAATTGTTATCTGCTGTTGGGAAACTCACAGCCGAGTACGGGAAAATCGGCGGCAACTTGAATCAAATTGCCCGCTGTCTGAACGAGTACGGCGCACCTTACAACACCCTCTCCCAAGAGGTACGAGCCGCCATAGCGGAGCTTGCCGCCTTGAAGTTTGAAGTCTTGCAGAAAGTAGGTGAAGCCGTTGGCAACGTTCAAACATATCAGCTCTAAAAATGCCGACTACGGGGCGGCTGAACAGTACCTAACCTTTGAACATGACGAATTTACCATGAAGCCCACCCTTGATAAAAACGGGCAGATTGTTCCGAGGACAGGCTATCTCATTTCCTCTCTGAATTGCGGTGATGAAGATTTTGCCATAGCGTGTATGCGCTCCAATCTGAAATACGGCAAGAACCAAAGAAAAGAGGACGTAAAGAGCCACCATTACATTATCAGCTTTGACCCCCGTGACGCTGCCGACAACGGCTTAACGGTTGACCGGGCGCAACAGTTAGGCGAGCAGTTTTGTAAAGAGCATTTCCCCGGACACCAAGCCCTTGTATGCACCCACCCGGACGGGCATAACCACAGCGGCAACATTCATGTGCATATCGTCATAAACAGCTTGCGGATTGCGGAAGTGCCGCTGCTTCCCTACATGGAAAGACCAGCGGACACAAGGGAGGGCTGCAAGCACCGCTGTACGGACGCTGCTATGGAATATTTCAAAGCGGAAGTCATGGAGATGTGCCACCGGGAAAACCTTTATCAGATTGATTTACTCAATGGCAGCAAGAACCGAGTTACCGAGCGTGAGTATTGGGCGAAGCGGAAAGGACAAGCCGCACTGGATAAAGAGAACGCTTCCCCTGCCGTCACAGGAGAGCTGCCCAAACTTACGAAATTTGAAACCGACAAGGAGAAGCTGCGGCGCACGATCCGCACCGCCCTGTCCTCTGCCCTCTCTTTTGAGGACTTCTCCGGGAAGCTGCTACAACAGGGCGTGACCGTCAAGGAGAGCCGGGGGAGGTTGAGCTATCTCACGCCGGACAGGACGAAGCCAATCACCGCCCGGAAACTGGGTGATTATTTTGACCGCGCCGCCGTACTGGAAACACTCACCATAAACGCACAGAACGCCGTCAGAGCCGCCGAAACACCCGCACCCAAAGAGGAACACCCCCGCAGCATAAGGGAGCGTTTACAGCGCAATAAAGCCACTATAAACACACCCAAACAGGACACTTCCCAACGGGAAGCTGTACAGCGCATGGTAGACCGGGAAGCCAAACGAGCCGAGGGCAAGGGCACAGGATATGACCGCTGGGCGGCTGTTCACAACCTAAAGCAGATGGCGGCGACCATGAGCATTTATGAGGAATCCGGCTTTTCTTCCCCGGAGGAACTGGAAGCCGCCCTTGCCACCGCCAGCGCGGAACTGTCAAGCGTCCATGCCAAACTGAAAGCCGTGGAAAGCGCTTTACGGGAGAAAAAAGATTTGCAGAAACAGCTATTAGCATACATCAAGACCAAGCCCGCCCGTGATGGGCTGAAAGCACAGAAAACAGAGAAAGCCCGCAAAAACTACCGGGAGCAGCACGAAAGCGATTTTATGATAGCGGAAGCTGCCACCCGGTATTTTAAGGCACAGGGAATCTCCAAGATTCCAGCGTCCAAAGCCCTACAAGCGGAGATTGAGCAGCTTATGAGGGAGAAAAACACGCTTTACAACGAGTACCGGGAAAAGAGGGAGCGCACAAAAGAATTGCAGACCGTCAAAAGCAACATTGGGCAGATTTTAAGGCGTGAGCCGGAGCGCGGAAAGGGGCGGGATAATGAACGGTAAACACCCATACATGGACTATTTACAGCACCGGGCGGCGTGTCGGCTTGTGCATGAGTGCTGCAACTACGATAACGGCAACTGTATTCTGCTTGATAACGGCGAGCCTTGCGTATGTGTGCAGAGTATCAGCTATTCGCTTTTATGCCGCTGGTTTACTGCCGCCGTGCTGCCATTGGACGGGAAACTGGAAGCCGCCCTTTTGCACCGGGCAGACAGGAAACGTTGTACCGAGTGCGGCGGGTATTTTCTCCCCAAGTCAAACCGTGGGAAATACTGCCCGGACTGCGCCGCAAAAGTGCGCCGCCGGAAAGAAGCCGACAGACAGCGGAAAAGATACCACCTTTCTACGCATTTAGGCTATGAAAGAAGCCCGTAAATCAAGGCTTTTCAGACCGCCCTCAAAGGGTAGGCGATATTTATATCCTTTACCCATGAAAACAGCGTTCTAAAGCGTGACAGAAGCCACAGAACAGACCAAAGGAGGAACAAATGGCAGACAACCGCAAATATTACTACCTAAAGCTGAAAGAGAGCTATTTTGATGAGGACGCTATCGTGCTGCTGGAAAGTATGCAGGACGGCGTACTCTACTCAAACATTCTCTTGAAGCTGTACCTAAAATCGCTGAAGAACGGGGGAAAGCTCCAGCTTGACGAGAATATCCCCTACACCGCACAGATGATAGCCACAATCACCCGCCAGCAGGTAGGCACAGTGGAAAGAGCCTTGCAGATTTTTATGAAACTGGGGCTTGTAGAGCCGTTGCAGAACGGGGCTTTGTACATGAGCAACATTGAACTCTTAATCGGTCAGTCCTCTACCGAGGGGGAGCGCAAACGCCGCGCAAGGCGGGCTTTGCAGGAGCAAAAGACATTGCCGGAAGCCGTGGCGGACAAATGTCCACCATATGCCGCGGACATTTGTCCACCAGAGAGAGAGTTAGAGATAGAGAAAGAGATAGATATAGAGTTACAGATAAAGAGAGAGGGAGAGATAAAAACAGGACAGACCGCCCGCGCCCCTTTTGGCAGATACAAAAACGTATTCCTGTCAGAAAAGGAGCTTGCAGAACTGCAAACGGAGCTTCCCGGCAAATGGGAATATTACATTGACCGTTTATCCGGCTATATCGCTTCCAGCGGGAAGAAATACAAGAACCATGCCGCCACTATCCGGCGTTGGGCGGCTGATGATGAAGCAAAGAAAGCACCAAAGCAAAAGATACCCGATTATTCCTACCGGGAGGGCGAAAGCCTTTGACAACAGAGATAGAACGCCCCGTAAACAGGGCGTGGAAAAGACCACTAACAGGAGGATTTTATTTTATGAGCGATTATGACTATGACAATGCCATTTTCCAGCTTGCCACGGCACAGGAAGCCGAGCCGGAGGACTATACCGGGGAGGACGGGCTTTTATACTGCGGGAAATGCCGCCAGCCCAAAGAAGCCTATTTTGCGGAGGGAAAGACACTTTTCGGACGCGACCGACACCCCAAGGAATGTGACTGTAAACGGGCAGACCGGGAAAAGCGGGAAGCCGCCGACCGGGAGCAGAAGCACCGGGAGGAAGTGGAACGGCTGAAAAGAATGGGCTTTACCAACCCGGCTATGCAGGAATGGACGTTTGAAAACGACAACGGAAAATGCCCCCAAATGGATAAGGCGCACTTTTATGTGGAGCATTGGGAGGATATGAAAGCGGAGAATATCGGCTACCTGTTATGGGGGAAAGTCGGCGCGGGAAAAAGCTATTTTGCCGGGTGTATCGCTAACGCCCTCATGGAGAAAGAGATTTCCGTGTGCATGACAAACTTTGCACTTATCCTCAACGACCTTGCCGCCAGCTATAAGGACAGGAACGAATACATAGACCGCCTTTGCCGCTTCCCCCTGCTTATCCTTGACGATTTCGGCATGGAGCGCGGCACGGAATACGGGCTTGAACAGGTTTACAACGTGGTTGACAGCCGATACCGCAGCAACAAGCCGCTGATCGTGACGACCAACCTCACGCTGGAAGAATTGCAGAACCCGGAGGACACGCCCCGCGCCCGGATTTATGACCGCCTGCTTGAAATGTGTTCCCCTGTCTGCTTTACCGGGGAAAATTTCAGAAAAGCCACGGCGCAGGAGAAAATGGAACGGCTGAAAACGCTGATGAACAGAAAGGAGAGCCTATGACAGATACCCCAAACAGGAACACCGCCACTACTGCCCGCCGCCCGGACTGCGTGACCGAGGTACGCCGGGGGAACACCGTCCTTGTGGTTTCTGGCTACTTCAAACAGGACGCCACCGCCACCGCCGCCGACAAGATGATGAAAGTGCTGGAAGCGGAAAGCGCAGCCGGGGGAACTGCCGCCCATGCCATATAGAGCGACATTCCTTGATAAAAAATATTCGACATTATGTGCCATAAAGTAACAAAAGGACTGTACAGCCAGCCCCGACCTATGGTATAATAGACATACGGAATAGTGGGGCTGGCTGTCGGAAACGGAGGAATCTATGTCAAGACAGACCGCCACAACACTTAT